>CALGAJ010000403.1 GCA_937951975.1 uncultured Desulfotignum sp. | reverse complement strand
GACGTCTGCCCCGAGTCCAGTCGAAATACTGGGAAGGAAGAACAATATCCCCGGGATGGATGTCTTCTTTCAGGCTTCCGGTGGCGGACACACTGATGATCCGGGTGGCCCCCTGTTTTTTGAGCGCAAAAATATTGGCCGGGTAATTGATTTCATGGGGCAGCCGGTCATGATTGCTGCCGTGCCGGGGGAGAAACAGCAGTTCCGAGTTCCGGTACGCAGCCTTTACGATCGGTGCGGAAGGAGGGCCGAACGGGGTGTCGGTCTGCAGCGTTTCAATGGTTTCAAGTTCTTGTATTTGATAAAGTCCGGTACCGCCGATAATTGCAAGCATGTCAATCTGTTCCTCAAAATCGGGTTGATCTGTCTGAAAAAAAAATTTAATTTACCAGCTGTATGGTGACAAGGCAATGGGATTGTTTTTAAAAGTGAGAAAGACTGAGAAAGACAATGAGGGCAGCAACATGAAAAAATGACAACCAGCACTGCCCGGACACACCCGGGTGTCAAGTTGTGTCACAGTCAGGAAATTCCCTGATCCGTCCGATCCCGGAAACAATAAGGGTCGGATTCTTTGAAAATATCCCGGCCAAAACCGAATCCAACCGCAAGGCATGCCCCACAGACAGGGCGGATGGGGCAACCCTTGCAGGCGTCAGACCCGGTGCGGTACTGGCGGGCGGACCGACCGTGATAGATATCGTTTAATCGATTTTGATGAATGTTGCCGATCATCGAGGGAAATTTCCGGCAGGCATGGACCTCACCATCAGGCAGCAAGGCGACAAAGTTGAATGCCGCTCCGCAGCCGTAACCGGTACAACCGCCGTCAAGCAAACAGTCACCACGCCGCCATTTTAAAAGATTAAACAGATTGTCTTTCAGGCTCATGATCGGGTTTATTTTAGCAGCGTCCATATAACTGTCTAAAAAATCAGGAAATTTTTCCGTCGGCAAGGCGGACAGCTCAGCCCCATGACCGACGGTGGCCAGCCGGTTAAAAGTAAAAAGTTCGGTCAGCCCTTTTAATCGATGCGCCAGTTCAACAACCTGGTCCATATTTTTATGGGTCAGGGTAAGCATCACCATCCGGTAAATTTTCAGCTCCCCTAAAAGGTTTAAGAATTCTATGGTCCGGTCAAAGTGCCCTGAACCTCGAATATGATCATTATGATCTTTCAAGCCTTCAAGGCTGACCTGATAGAATTCGGGATTCTGGATCGAGCGCATTTTTTCGATTCGGCTGGAAGGCATTGGGTTTCCCAGGACAGCGGTCAGAAATCCCCGGTCAGCGGCCTGGCGGTACAGCTGGTCAAAATGAGGGTACAGCATGGGATTGCCCCCGGAAAAAGAAATCTGGCCAACCACATGGTGCTCCCCGCAAAAATCATAAAGGTCGTCAAGCACCTTTATCGCCTGTTGTAATGTCATCTCCCGGCGGTCACTGCGGTCATAACAATGCCGGCAATTTAAATCACAGGCCTGGGTTATATGCCACTGTAACGTAAAGGATGGGGAAGAGCGGAATTGAGGATCATTTATTTCGCAGGTGAGAAAATCCTGGGGCCTCCGGATTCGTGAGGGCGGCGCAATGATCACTCCCCGTTGCTCGGCATGATACAGGAAATCATCGATTGTTCCCACCGACACATTGCCCTGGGCAGCCGCTGTGCGCGAGTTGATTTCTTCGGTAACCAATTTCAGCGCCAGAAGATCGTTGGCAGTGGCTTTTCGAATCTCGACGTGTTTGGACCCGGGTCGGATCAGTACAAGAACATAACCCTCGCCGGGCTCCGGAATGACATGCCCGTCGGACAAGAATTCAGGCAGATGCCGCCACTTGACGGGAACTAATTCAAGGGCCGGATTGATCATTCGGTGTGTTGCGCTGACGGGTTCTGGCGGCAGCGATATCAGCAGGCAACACTTCACCTCCTCGATTCTCGCCAGATCCGCGAGGAACGGGTATTGGCCGCAACGTTCCGGATGCCGGTCCAGCATTTCCGACAACAGGCAGCCTTTTTCCATGTCCCTTTCAAGATCTGGCAAGAGAGCAAGACATGCGGTGTATTTTTTTTGAAAGTCTATGGGGATACAACATTTCCGGGTTGAGTTTTTCATGCATCCTGCATGATTATTTTTTACCACCTCACCCGCTTTTTCCGGCTGGTTTCTTAACAGGCACTTCCTTCATCTCCAGAACTTCCTTGGCATTCTCCTCAGCCTGCTTTTCTACCTGCTGCTGATTTTTTAACTGCTCCTGTTTTTCTGCGCGAACTGCGCTTTCTTTTTTTGCGCCTCAGCCACTGCCGGCCGGGGCTTTTTGGGTTTGTTCAGTGCCGCCCGCACTGGGTTTGGCCCCTCAACCGCTCCCCGCATGGGCGGCAGGAAGCGTGACTCCTCCCATAGAGACCAAGCCGGCGATACTGAAGCCTGCAAGCAATTTTTTCAGGTCCTTCTTCTCCATGACGACCTCCCGAAAATCCGGTTCACTGCCATCGATGAAAACTATTCACAGTTTTTTTAGCATTGATTATATCTATCAGGGGTTTAGAATCTTGTCAACAATTGAGGTGACATCTATCCTGAGACAGGGGGAATCTTACTCTTTCAGCAGCAGAGAGATGAAAAACTACGCCAGGCCCAGTACCTGGAGGCCCGGCACCATGAGAAAGGCGGCCTGATAACCGGCCGGATCATATTGGCCAGGTCCGGGGCGATCCCGGCATTGACCACCCGGAGGAACAGGCAGGACAGAAAATATCCGCCGGCAAAAGGCAGAAACACCCGGAGCAGAAGAGCAAAAGTCAGGGATCTGCCGGATGATTCAGCCACTGTCTTGCAGCTGCTGACAGATTTTGTCATGGCATCCCTAGTATCCGGCCCCGCGTCCGGGTGTCTTGTCATTGATTACAAAATTTTGTCCACGGTCTCCATGGACAGATTGAACACTTTTTCATTAAACCGGGATTTCAACGCAAATACAAGCATATCCTTGTTGAGCACGATTTCATGTTTGGCCAGCACGGCCAGAGACGCCAGGGCCCAGTCGGTTTTTTTGATTTTCATGGCCTTGAAATCGATCTCCTCCACCTGTGCCGGAGTGTCGGGGATGGCCACGCTGGCTTCCTTGAGTACATAGGTGTCCCGGGAAAGACCAGCAAAGATCTTCTGCCGCCGGGCAACGCCTTCATCACTTAAAGCCAGCACCACAGTGGGGGACTCGATGCCCGTGTATCCGATTTTTTCCGGTGACAGCAGGATTTCCGAGACGGACTGACCCCGGAGCACGGTGATGTTGTAGTCGTTTTTGATGGACACGTTCAATCCGCCGGAGATCCCGGCAAAACAGACCATATCCCCGGCAGTGACGATGCGCATGCCCGCAGACCCCAGAATCACCACCTCGTGGCGTCTGGCATCGGGCATGTCAAACTGTTTTTTAACCACAAACGGGTCGGGAAATTTCCCTTTTTCCTTTGCCAGAAGCCGGTATCTGTCTCCATATTCAGGCCGCTGGTTTTTTTCGATGATACCGCCCGGAGACGGTCTTTGCTCGATCATCTGATCGATCACTTTGGGGGTGAGCTGGTTGCGTTTGGTGTACCGGCCCGTGCACAACCCCAGGGTTTCCACGACAGAAAAGCCTTTGTGTTTCATGGCCCGGACCAGTTCATCGGACAGGCCGTCATCCATCCCGGAAATCCGGGACACATAGCTTGCACCGGCACTTTCCACCACACCGCAGATGTCCATGGGAATTTCCGCCTGGTTGAGAAATTCCGATCCCACCACGGCATCGCTGGGCGTGGTGGCGGAGTACTGGCCCCCGGTCATGCCGAAGTTGAAGTTGTTCAGGATGATGAGGGTCATGTCCAGGTTTTTCCGGCAGGCGGACAGCACATGGGCCCCGCCGATGCCCATGCCCCCGTCTCCCATGGTCACGATGACGTTCAGGGACGGATCGGCCAGTTTCAGTCCGGCCGCATAGGTCAATGCCCGGCCGTGGACCCCGTGCAGGGCATGGACATTGAAAAACGTGTCAAACAGACCGGAACATCCGATATCGGTGACGATCACGGTTTTATGATCCGGGATGCCCATTTTGATCAGCGCGGCATCCAGGCTTTTGGTAATCCGGTCATGGGTGCAGCCCGGGCAGAATACAGGGGGGCGGCTGGTATTTAAAAAGCTATTCATTTTCAATGGCCTCCATAATTTTGGCAGGGGGGATCAGAATACCGTTCATCTGGCCGTAAAATTTTACGGGTTTGCCGCACAGCACGCGTTTGATCTCATTGACGTACTGGCCCAGGTTCATTTCGATCACCACAATTTTTTTGAATCGGGCCGCTTTTTCTGCAAGCAGGGCCTCAGGTACCGGCCATAAGGTTTTCAAGGACAGGGTGGATACCGGCCGGCCTTTTGCAGCCAGAGCGGTCGCTGCATCCGTCACGGCCCGGGAAGTGATGCCGTAGGAAATC
Organism: uncultured Desulfotignum sp.; assembly: GCA_937951975.1. Lineage (GTDB taxonomy): Bacteria > Desulfobacterota > Desulfobacteria > Desulfobacterales > Desulfobacteraceae > Desulfotignum. The sequence goes on along the minus strand of CALGAJ010000403.1, from coordinate 685 downwards.
ACCAGCGTGTCGGTGTCGGGCACCAGATTCTCTTCGTACAGGGCGATCCGGTCGATGGCGGCGGTCAGTTTGGTGTGCAGCCGCTGCTGCATGGCGGCGATCACCTGGGGATCGATGGTGATATACCCGTCCGGGCCGTGGGTGGAAGAGGTCTGGCGCACCAGGGTGGTACCGCCGATGGGCAGAAACGGCGGGGCCTTGTCCGGATCGGCGGCAAACGGCACATATGGGCCGGTGCCGGTGTAGGGCGCCCGTTCCACCAGGGGCGGCAGATTCAGGTCGTCCATGTCAAAGCTTTCCTTGGTCATGCCGATCTCCTTATTGGAGGCGATGAACACCGGACACCGGAATTCCTCGGCAAAGTTGAACGCATGCACGGTCAACTCTAAACAATCTTTTGCATCCTTGGGTGCCAGGACAATCACGGGCGCGCCGGATGTGGACCCCCAGCGCATGAACTGGATATCCGAGTCCGCGCCCCGGGTGGCGGAACCGGTGGATGGCCCCAACCGCTGAACATTGGCGATCACCAGGGGAATCTCGCTGCCGATGGCAAACGAGATGTGTTCACTGTACAGGCTGATGCCCGGGCCGGAAGTGGCGGTAAGCACTTTTTTGCCGGCCATGGATATGGGAACATAAGTGTTCAATTGCCTAGTGGTATTGTGTTAATAACCCCATCCCA
>CALGAJ010000402.1 GCA_937951975.1 uncultured Desulfotignum sp. | reverse complement strand
CCGGGTTCGTTGCCTGGCCGGGTCTGTTTTCTTCCGGCACATCAGATGATGTTCTGATGCCTTTGGCATTCTACCGCATCAGGTAGCCGCCGTCCACCACCAGAATATGGCCGTTCACGTAATCAGATGCCCGGGAAGCCAGAAACACCGCAGCCCCCATAAGGTCCGCCGTATCCCCCCATCGGCCGGCCGGGATATGGTCCAGGACCCGCTGATTGGAAATTGGATTGCACCGGGTCTGTTCCGTGATGGCCGTGGCAAAATATCCCGGTGCAATGCCGTTGACCTGGATGTTATGTTCCGCCAGTTCATCGCAGTAGGCTTTGGTCAGCCCGGCCAGGGCGTGCTTGGAAGCGGCATAGGCCGGTGACATCCGTCCCCCCAGATAGGAAAACAGGGAGCATATGTTGATGATCTTGCCGCTTTTTTTCGGGATCATGTGCTTTGCCGCTTCCCGGCTCATCTCAAACGCGGCGGTCAGGTTGACCGATATCATGGGGTCCCAGTCGTTCCGGTCAAAATCCAGCACGGAATTGAGCCGGCAGATGCCCGCGTTGTTCACCAGGATGTCCAGATTTCCGAAGGTGTCCAGACAGTGATCCATGATCTGTTCACAGGCACGGGGTTGCGTCATGTCAACGGTCAGAAACCCGGTGTTCACGCCCTGGGCTTCAAGCATGTCCCGGGTTTCTCCGGGTTCCTCGATCATGCCGGCAATGAAGATATCGGCACCGGCTTTGGCCAGGGCCATGGAAAAGGCCTGTCCCAGTCCGGTGTTGCCGCCGGTGACAACGGCTGTTTTTCCTTTCAAAGAAAAATAGTCCATGGAAAATTCGGTCAGATTCATGGGGAAAATATCCTGATCAATGGGGGTTTTCGATTACAAAAATCTCTTGTGATTCTGTCAACGGGTGTTTATCCATCCCGGCCGGGCAGGTCCAGGCGTTCCAGTGTGTCCGGCCGCTGCACCCCGGTATCCGGGTCCCATCTGCGCAAATGATAGAACTCTTTGCGCATGGCGGCAAACTGCTCTTTGCCCAGGGTCATGCCTTTGCGGGTGAGCACCCGGTCCCCCGGTCCCGGCACCAGCACGTCGGGATTCATGAACACGGTCTGAACCGGTTCGGTATAGTTGTATGGGGCCACATCATCGTCCACAAGGGGCCGGTGCCCCTCCCGGACATGGATCAGCCGTTCCAGGTTGAAAATCCGTTCGCCCATGGTATGAAGTCCCGCATCATCCATGTCCATGCCGGTGACCGCATTGAACGTGCGGGCTTCCAGATCCGGATCACCCACATGATCCGGGGTGTGCCAGGACACCATCACCGGCCAGCAGGAATCGCACAGCCCCAGACTGTCCTTGGCTAAGGTCCGGTCCATGATCCTGACGGCGGCATGGGCCTTGCCCTCATGGGTCATCAGATCCCAGGCGCTTTCATGGCCCCAGAACCGGGTTGCGGCCTTTCGGAACACCTCGTTGGAGACCGGAGCGCTTTTCGGATCATTGCCGTGCATCACCCACAGCCCGGTGAGCCGGCTGACCTCGTGGAGCATGGCAATGGGCTGCCTGGGGGAAAACGCATACAACAGCCCGTTCATGAGATATTCCCTGGCGGAATAGGTGGCTCCGTCCCCCACCCCGGAGACCTCCGGGGCGAATCGGGCCCTGGCTTCCGGTCCCAGGGTTTTTCCGGCCCGGAGCAGCCCTTGGGCCAGAATATCCCCGAACCCCTGTCGGCGGCTGATCATGTCCGCCAGATCCGTGAAAAATTCCAGGGTGCCCAGCCGGGACATATTTAGGCCGGTCTGTTTTTCCGTGAGCACCCCGGCTTTGTGGCAGGCGGTCAGCCAGTGAAGGATATTGGTCATCTCCATGGTGCAAAGGGACCGGTCATTGCAGATGCCGGTGGCTGTCACAGCAATTTCGGAAGACAGGTCCGGCCGCCCGGCCACCCACGGAAAATACACGAACATGGACTGGCATTTTCGCACCATAGTCTGTCCGGATGCAGTCTGAAGCCGATTCCGGTACATACAGTCCAGCCCGCACTGAAAGCAGCCTGATTTTCCGGTCCGCCACACCTGATCGGGATTGAACGGCAGAAACATGGGGTCTTTGTGGTTCAGTTCAACAGCCTTCCGGCTCAGAGTTTTAAGCCGTTCCGGATGGGCCGCCCGGATGGTGCCGGACCCGTTCACCGCCACCGCCTTGAGACGTTTGGACCCCATGACCGCGCCGAATCCGCCGGTGGCACTGCCTTCATTGTCGGTCATGATGTTGGCGGACCGGCATTGGTTCTCCCCGGCGATGCCGGTGGTGATCATGCGGGTATGACGGCCGTGGAGATTCCTGAGCCGTTCCTGAACCGCCGACACTCCCTGTCCCCGGAGATCGGCCGCATCCATGATCCTTACGTTGCCGTCCTCGATGGACAGATACACCGGCCGGTCGGCCCGGCCCGTGACCACCAGGCCGTCAAATCCGGCCCGCTTGAGATACGGCCCGAAAAAACCGCCCAGGTTGCCGCAGCAGAATCCTTCGGGCAGGGTCATGGGGGATTTGCCGGCCACCACGAACCGGGAAGCCCCCTGGGCCCCGGTGGCTCCCAGGGGGCCGGTCATGAAAATCAGCGGGTTGTCCGGTGCCAGGGCTTCGGTGTCCGGCGAAGCCATTTCCCAGTACAGGCGGGTGGCAATGCCCCGGCCCCCCAGATACTTGTCCGAATAAACCGGGGTGGCCATCCGGGTGACGGCGCCGTCAGACAGATTGACATGCAGGATGGTGCCGGTCCATCCGAAAAAAGCGGGTGTCTGGTTGTGGGATATCATGGGCGGTTTCTCCTGTGTTGTGTTACCATGAATCATATTCCGCAAAGATTATTGCGCGTCAGTATCCGGATTCAGCTGTTTTTTTATCCTGCTGCAGCCGCTGCCACACCCGGTTCACCTGATCCTGAGTATGTGCCCGGTCATGGCGGTTATCGATTACATAATCGGCATACTGTTTTTTTTCGTCCGGGGACAGCTGGGATCCGATAATGGCTTTTGCCGCTTCCGCAGATATATTCTCCCGGGCCGCCAGACGGTCGATCTGGATTTCTTCGGGTAGATACACCACAATCACCTTGTCGAACAGATGCTGCATGTTCAGTTCAATCAACAAAGGTACCGCCACCTGAATGATTGTATCCGGGTGGTCAGCCATCATACGGGTCAGTTTCCGGGCAAAGGTTTCAAATATCAGCGGATGGGTGATCTGTTCCAGATGCCGGCGCTTTGTTTCATCGGCAAACACGATGTCGGACAATGCTTTCCGGTCCAGGGCGCCGTCGGATTGAACCACTGTGGCACCGAAATCAGCAACAATCCGGTCATACCCCGGGGTCCCGGGCATCACCACTTCCCGGGCGATCCGGTCAAAATCAATGAGCAAGGCTCCCAGATCTTCAAGCATTCGGGATACCGTGGATTTGCCGCAGGCAATGCTGCCGGTGACCGCCACAATCAAATTGCTGTTTTGGTTCCGGCTTTTTTCAATGACCGTTTTTATCCGGTAAAAGGAGACGGCTGTACCATTTTTATCCTGATCAATTTTACTCATTCTGAAGCGGTTCTGTTTTTCTCAAAGTTTCCTGCGATTGTTAAAATGTTGTTCCCTAAGGTACTTTCCAAATAATAAATAATATGACACACTGCGTGTGACCATTCAAGAATGCATAAGAAAAAATATCGTTTCATTGCCGCTGCCGGTCCCGGGTCAGAACGCCGGGTTCGTCAGTTGACATCAAATCCTTTTATTTGTAGAGTGACCCCCTACTAAAAATATCCTTATCACGCGATCATCATCATAGGAAAATCAATGGATACCCAATCTCAAAACAACGGACAGGGGCTTTCTCCAGGCCTTTCCATTATTCATTCCAATCATCTGGAAGATTTAAGACAGGTGGCCGTAGGCTGGATCAAGTCTCATCCCCTGAATGTGCTGGAATCCGAACAGTTCATTGTCCAGAGCAATGGTATGGCCCAGTGGCTCAAGCTGGCATTGGCCGCTGATGATGGATGCGGCATCAGCGCCGGAATAGACATGCAGCTGCCGGGACATTATGTTTGGACGGCCTACAGGGCCGTTATGGGCAGTGAAACCATCCCCGAGGAGTCTTTATATGACAAAGAAAAATTGATCTGGCGAATATTCAGGTTGTTGCCGTCGCTTTCCAGGGAATCTATTTTTGACCCTTTGAACCGGTTCCTTGAACAGGATAATGACCAGCGTAAACGCAGTCAGTTGGCCGCCCATCTGGCTGACCTGTATGACCAGTACCAGGTGTATCGGGCGGATTGGCTTGAAGATTGGACAAATGGTATGGACCGTCTGGCCAGGGTCGCGGGGCACCCCATACCCTTAGGGGAAGATCAGCAATGGCAGGCCGAACTCTGGCGAAGAATTAAAGCTGATGTCCCGGAACAGCATCGAAACATCGGTCGGTCCGATCTTCACCACAGATTTCTGGAAAAGGCAGGGGCACTACATGGGCGCCGGCCCAAAGAATTGCCTCCCCGGGTCATTGTGTTCGGTATTTCCTCTTTGCCCCGGCAGGTGCTGGAAACCCTGCACGCCGTGTCCTTCCTGAGCCAGGTGCTGCTGTTTGTTCACAATCCCTGCCGGCATTTCTGGGCCGATATCATTGAAGACCGGGAGCTTCTGCGAATTGAACACGCCCGGCACAAAGCAAAGGACACCATCTCCGAGCCTCTGGATCCCGAGATGCTTCATCAGTATGCCAATCCCCTGCTTGCGGCCTGGGGAAAACAGGGCAGAGATTACATTGGTCTTCTGTACGGGTATGACGAACCGGAAAAATATGAAACTAATTTTTCCCAGATCGATCTGTTTGAAGACTTTATCATTTCCGGGGACAGCAGTACCCTTTTGCAGCAGGTCCAGCAGGCAATTCTGGATCTTGATCCACTTCCGAAGGATGAAAATGGAAAACAACCGGTTAAATCCGAAGATGAGTCTATCCGTTTTCATCTGGCGCACAGCCGGCAGAGGGAGGTGGAAATTCTCCAAGATCAACTGTTCCATTGTTTTGAGATTTTGGAGGGCTTGAATCCCCGGGACATTATTGTGATGTCTCCTGACATCGAGTCTTACGCCCCTCATATTGAGGCGGTTTTCGGAAACCTGTCCCATACGGATCCCAGGTATATTCCATTCACCATTGCTGATAAACCCAACAAAGAAAGCGTGCCCCTGCTCAAGGCCATGGAAACCCTTTTGCACCTGCCTGATTCCCGCGTTGGGGTCAGTGAGGTGATGGATCTTCTTGAAGTGGAAGCTTTCAGAAAACGGTTCAGCATTGAAGCTGCGGATTTGCCAAAGCTCAGGCAATGGATTGAAGGCACCGGGATCTCCTGGGGACTCAATGGGGATCAGCGAAAGTTTTTCGGACTGCCCGGAGGACTGGAGCAAAACACCTGGACCTTTGGTCTGGACCGGATGCTTTTAGGCTATGCCGTGGGCAGAGGCACAGCATGGAATGGTATTGAACCTTATGAAGAAGTAGGCGGGCTTGACGCTGCTTTGGTCGGGCCGTTGTCCGATGTTGTCCGGCAACTGGAAAGCCTGTGGCAGGGCCTGACTCAAAAAGGAACTCCTGCAGTCTGGTGCAAAAGGATCCGCAAGCTTGTTCAGGATTGTTTTATCACCCGGGAAAGTCAGGATCAACTGACCTTAAGCCGTCTGGATCAGGTCCTGGACCAATGGCTGGATGCCTGTGACCAGGCCATGCTGGATGAAGAGTTGACCCTGCCCGTGGTCAGGGATTTTATCCTGACCCGGATGAAAGAATCCAGTATTTCCCAGCGTTTTCTGGCAGGCATGGTGAATTTCGGGACATTGATGCCCATGCGGGCCATTCCCTTCAGGGTGGTTTGTCTTTTAGGGATGAATGATGGGGATTTTCCAAGAAGTCATCCCCCGCTCGATTTTGATCTCATGGCAGGCAAAGGGCTTTACCGGCCCGGCGACCGTTCCCGGAGAGAAGATGACCGGTATCTTTTTCTTGAGGCCCTGCTTTCAGCCAGAGAGCGGATGTATATTTCTTATGTCGGTCGTGATGTCCGGGATAACAGCGAACGGATGCCGTCGGTCCTGGTGGGGCAGTTCCGGGACTACCTTGGGGCCGGCTGGTGTCTGGAAAAAGGCGGTGCCGGCAGTAAAGATCTGCTGGATTCCCTGACCTGCACCTATCCGTTACAGCCCTTTGGCAAAGACTATTTTCTTGAGAACGGGTCCGGATTGTTCACCTATGCGCAGGAGTGGAGATCTTCCCTGGATGCCAAGGAAGATGAGCGGTCTGATAAAGAAATAAATAAACCCCTGGATCCTCCTGATTTCGAAACTGGGCTGAACCTGGGTTCTCTGATTCGTTTTTATAAAAATCCGGTCCAATTTTTTTTCAACCAGCGTTTGTCCGTCAGGTTCGATGCGCTTTCTGGAATCGGCCGGGATCAGGAGCCATTTGTCCTGGATTTTCTGGCCCCCTTTGGTCTGGGCAATCAACTGCTGGAAGCCGGACTGAATGCCGATCAATCGGATGCCTATGCAGCGGTGACAGCGCAAGCCCTTCGCCTGACCCGGACCGGGGATCTGCCCATGGCCGGGTTCGGCGAAATGGCGGCAAAAGAACTTTCAAAACCGGTGATGGACATGCTCAAAGGCCACCAGGCCCTGATGAAACAATGGTCCTGCCAATGCGATCCCATGGAGATTGTCCTGAATCTTGCACCGGACGACATCCCGCCTGTTGCCCTGGATGACTGGCTGGATAAGGTATATGAAATCAATGCGCAGGATGACACCGGCGATTCCCGGGATTTGGCCCGGTTTGCCCGGTGGGAATTTTATCCGATGCCTGTGCTGGGCAGCAAGGGAAATATCACCCGGATGCACGGCCTGGCAGGGCTCTGGGTGAAACATGTGGCCGGATGTGCCCAGGGGATTGACATGGCCAGCCATCTTGTGGCTCCGGACGGCACGGTTTCCCTTTTGCCCATGGCACAATCGCTTGCCCGAAAAATTCTTGCAGACATGGTTTCGTGTTTGTTCAAGGGGTTGCGCCGGCCTTTGCCGGTCACGTCAAAAACCGGTCTGGCCTTTGCCCATGCCCGGATCACCCAAGATGAAAAAGATGCAAGGGCTGAGGCGGCAAAGATTTATGAAGGAAATAGTTTCAAGTCAGGCGAGCTGGATTATGATCTCTATCTTAAAAGAGCCTATCCAGGATTTGAAGATCTATGGCAGGCCCATGACAACCATTTTATTTTTCTTTGTCAAATCTTGTATCACCCTTTAGTGGAAGCCCTGGAGGAGGAATAAACATGGTGGAAAAATTAAACCCGATAACGTTTCCTCTGAACGGGGTCCGGCTTATCGAGGCCAGTGCGGGAACGGGGAAGACCTACACCATTGCTGCCCTTTACCTCCGGCTGGTATTGGGGCATGGAAAAGAAAACGGATTTTCACGGCCGTTGACACCACCGGAAATTCTGGTGGTCACCTTTACCAATGCTGCCACAGAAGAACTCCGGGAACGGATTCGAAGCCGGCTGACCGAGGCTGCTGGTGTTTTCAGGGGAACCGGTGAAGGGGATATCTTCCTGAAGGACCTGAAGGCTGATTACAGTCCTCAAGAGTGGCCGGCCATGGCCATACGCCTGGATCAGGCGGCCCAGTGGATGGATGAATCCGCCATTCACACCATCCATGCCTGGTGTCAGCGGATGCTCAGGCAGCATGCTTTTGACAGTTTGTCCCTGTTTGATCTGGAACTGGCTCCCAGCGATCAGGATCTGCTGGAAGAAGCGGCCTGTGATTACTGGCGGGCCTGGTTTTACCCTCAAAGTATTGAAACGTTATCAGCATTCAAAATGGGAGTTCAGATCTCCACCCCTCAAGACCTGCTTAAGCAGGCCTTGCCCATCATTAAATCTGTGGATTATATCGGTGAGACCCGATTGGATAATCCGTTTGACATGTTGGATCAGCAAATGCAATCCGTAAAGGCGGCAAGGCGGGTCTGGGCATCGGATTTTGATCAGGCTGTTGAACTGGTAAAAAAGGCCCAGGCAAACAAGACCTTGAACAATACCAAATACAAAGCGGCTTCCCTGGAAAAATGGGTTGACCAACTCGATCAATGGGTGAACCATGACGGTCCCCTGCCCGATGACCAGGTGCTTGAAAAGTTTTCATCCAGCGGCCTGACCGGCGGAACATCGAAAAAAAAGACGTCTCCGTCCCATCCGGCCTATGATGCATTGGATCGGCTCAATGAAGACCTTGCATCGATGGATATAAAACGGGCTTTTGTCTACCACGCCGCAGCTGAGATTCATGCAAGGGTCGTGGGGGCGAAAGATCGCCTTTCCCGGATGGGGTTCAACGATCTGCTGACCCGGCTGGATCATGCCCTGTCCAGGCCCGGACAGGGCAAAAATCGTCTGGCAAAAGTGATCCGTGAACAGTTTCCCGTGGCCATGATCGATGAATTCCAGGATACCGATCCAGTCCAGTACAGTTCCTTTGGTGCCATTTATCTGAATCAGGAAAACACAGGGCTTTTTATGATTGGAGACCCCAAGCAGGCCATCTATGCTTTCAGGGGAGCGGATATCCATACCTATCTTCGGGCAAGACAGGATACCCGTGGACATCATTATACCCTGGACAAAAACTACCGGTCCACCCGGCCCATGGTCGCGGCCGTCAACCAG
>CALGAJ010000401.1 GCA_937951975.1 uncultured Desulfotignum sp. | reverse complement strand
ATTTTCTTGCATTGTCCGGCCGTGAGGCCTGATGAAAACACCAGGCACACGGCCGGAAATAATTATTCGATCACCACCATGACCTGGTTGGCGGCCACTTTATCGTCCACGTTGACGTTGACTTCTTTGACCGTGCCGTCTGTGGTGGCGGCAATGGGATTTTCCATTTTCATGGCTTCCAGGACCAGCATTTCATCACCTTCTTCAACCGTATCACCGGGTTTGACAGACACTTCAATAATGGTACCGGGCATGGGGGCTAAAATTTCTGTGCTCATTCAGATCTCCTTTACTTGGTTTGTCTACTTGATTGAACAGATTATCAGCATCATTCCTGAAAAACGGCAACCGGTATTTCAGCAGGCCGGTTGCATTCGTCTATTTTCAACTCTATACTTAATGGAACATTTAAAGTCAAGTGCGTATACTTGCCGGTGGATTCAGTCTTTTACAAAGCCGATACCGGTGAAACCTTAAATAATAAAATTTCTTCAGGAGTCTTTTATGCGACAGTATTTTGAAAAAATGGAACCCTTTGGCAAGGAACTCAACAAAGGGCAGTTGAAAAATTCAGTAAAAAACGTTCAGCAGGTGGAAGAGGTGGAAGCCGGCATTGACGCGGAAGTGGAAAAAGTGAAAAATGCGGGCATGCCCACTGAAAAAATCAATGCCCGGGGCAGCATGACCGTATGGCAGCGTTTGGAATACCTGGTGGATCCGGGCACCTGGCATCCGCTCCATACCATTTTCAATCCGGAAGACAATGAAGAAGGCACCACCAACGTCATTGACGGCCTGGCAAAAATTTCCGGCAAATGGGCGGTGGTCATCGGGTTTGACAACAAAGTCATGGCCGGGGCCTGGCTGCCGGGTCAGCCGGAAAACATCTTCCGGGCCACCAATCTGGCCAAACGGCTCAACATTCCGCTGGTATGGCTGGTGAACTGCTCCGGGGTGAAACTCACGGATCAGGAGAAATTCTATGCCAACCGCAGGGGATCCGGCACCACGTTCTACCGCCATGCTGAACTGGAACAGATGGGCATTCCCGTTCTGGCCGGCATCTATGGCACTAACCCGGCCGGCGGCGGATACCAGGGCATCAGTCCCACCATCCTGTTCGCCCACAAAAACTGCAACATCGCCGTGGGCGGCGGCGGGATTTTAAGCGGCATGTCCCCCAAAGGCCATTTTGATCTGGAAGGCGCGGAGCAGCTGATCAATGCCGCCAAACAGTACACCAGCAAACCTCCCGGATCCGTGGAGGTCCATCATGATCACACCGGGTTTTTCCGGTATGTGTATGAAGAGGAAAAAGGGGTCCTGGACGGGCTCAAGGATTACATGAAAGACATGCCCGCATACAATCCCAAGTTCTTCCGGGTGGCTGAACCCAAAGAACCGGCATTTTCCGCCGAGGATGTGGCCCGTCTGATTCCGGTCAATCAGAAGCAGATCTATGACTTCCGCCAGGTGCTGTCGCGCCTGGTGGACGGCAGTGAACACATGGAATACAAGCCGGATTACGGCCCGGAAATCTATACGGGTCTGGTGAAAATGGACGGGTATCTCGTAGGCATCCTCGGCAACAACCAGGGCTGGCTGGGGGAAGGGTATCCGGAATATGCGGATTATCCGGGCATCGGCGGCAAGCTCTACCGCCAGGGCCTGATCAAGATGAACGAATTCGTCACCCTGTGCGGCAGAGACCGGATTCCGTTGATCTGGTTCCAGGACACCTCGGGCATCGATGTGGGGGATATTGCGGAAAAAGCCGAACTCCTGGGCCTGGGTCAGTCTTTGATCTATTCCATCCAGCAGACGGACATCCCCATGATGCTGATCACCCTGCGCAAAGGCACGGCCGCCGCCCATTATGTCATGGGCGGCCCTACGGCCAACCGGCACAACGCTTTCACCTTAGGGGTAGCCACCACCGAGATCTATGTCATGCACGGGGAAACCGCGGCGGCTGCCAGCTATTCCCGGCGTCTGGTCAAGGAAAAAGATGCGGGCCGGCCTCTGGAGCCCATCATCGAGAAGATGAACACCCTGGCCAAGGAATACCACGACAATTCCAGGCCGGCCTACTGCGCCAAACACGGCATGGTGGATGAGGTGGTGAAGATGAAGGAACTGAGAAACTATCTCAAGGCCTTTGCCGGATGCGCCTATCAGAATCCGAAATCCATCTGTCCCCAGCACCATCTGATTACCCCCAGGATCATCCGGGGATAATCAATTCCCGAACCGGGATATGGACATGCACACCGGTCCGGTATATGATAAACCATATGCCGGACCGGCACTTTCAGAAACCTGCATCGTTAACAGGAGGTACATATGTCAGCATCCGAATTTTTAACTGTTCAAAAAGACGACCAGGTGGCCCGGATCACCTTGAACCGGCCCAAACACAATGTACTCAACATCCCCATGATGAATGATCTGAACGCGGAACTGGAAGCCATTGCCGCCGATGACAATCTCAAATGCCTGGTGATCAACGGCGAAGGCCCCAGCTTCTGCGCCGGCGTGGAAGTCGGCGACCACAAGCCCGAACAGGTGGATGAAATGGTGGCCGTGTTCAACCGGATTTTCGAGCTGATCAACCTGATCGACATTCCGGTCATCGGTGCGGTCCATGGTGCCTGCCTGGGCGGCGGCATGGAACTGGCCATTGCCTGCGACATCATCATTGCCAGCAAAAACGCCAAATTCGGCCAGCCCGAAATCAAGCTGGGCTTTTTCCCGCCCTATGCGGCCCTGCGCCTGCCTGAACTGGTGGGCCCGGCCAAGGCCATCGAAGTGCTCACCACCGGTAAAACATACAAAGCCAAAGAAGCCCGGAAACTGGGATTTGTCAGCCAGGTGGCGGATGATGATGAATTCAAGGACGCTGTGGAAGCCTATGTCAAGGAGATCTGCATGGCCTCGCCTCTGATCATCCGGCTCAACAAGCGGGCCGTGAAACGCCACATGGGCACCAGTTTTTCCCAGGGCGTGGATCTGGTGTCCAACTATTTCCTCAAAACCATGATGAAAACCGAAGACACCCTGGAAGGCATTGCCAGTTTTGAGGAGAAACGCCGGGCTGAGTGGAAGAACCGCTAACACCCGGCATCGCATTTGTTTTTTGGATCAGCATCGCTTCATTCACCGGCAGGGGAATCCGGTTTTCCCTGCCGGTGTTTTTTTGCCCGCCATTTTTCCGGTCCATGGTTGAAACACCCTTATAAAATCACAAAAAAAGGTGTGTCATGATCTATATCATTTTTGCTGCCGGGCCTCTTCTGGCAGGGTTGCTGTATGCGTCCCGACAGGAATCCATATTCGGCGAACTGCTCACCAAACCGCTACTGTCCGTGCTGTTCGTTGTCACGGCAGTGATCCAGCCGCATATGGATACCCCCTATTATTCCCTGGTCCTGACCGGCCTGATCCTGTGCCTGATCGGAGATGTCTGCCTGATCTTCAGTGCCGGCAAAAAATTGTTTGCCGCCGGGCTGGGTGTTTTTCTGGCCGGTCATGTGATGTATGCGGCTTCGTTTGCACCCCTGGGTGTCTTCGGCCCCCTGGCATGGACGGCTGCCCTGCTCTGCTTAGGTGTGAGCGTTGCCGTATATCGGTGGCTGCGGCCCCATTTGGGAAACATGCGCATTCCGGTGACCGCCTATATCGTGATCATCACGGCCATGGTCATTTTCGCCGCCGGGCTCATGAACAATTCCGGCCTGGATCCTGGCGCAAGGGCACTGGTTTTCGGCGGAGCCCTGCTGTTTTATTTCTCCGATATCTTTGTGGCCCGTCAGCGGTTTGTTACAAAAGCGTTTGTCAACCGGGCCGCCGGCCTGCCCCTGTATTATGCGGGCCAGTTCATGATCGCTTTTTCCACCGGCCTGATGTGACACAGGAAAACGACCCATGATTTATGATAAAGACCATTTGCAGATATCCATGATCCAAAGCCGCAGCCCGAAGAAATATAACGTAACCCACCGATATTTTTCATTTTCAGATAAGTGTTGCGCCGGCGGCAAACAGGACAATATACACAAAAAAGCGAAAGTGTCGCTCCGTCAGCCTTTTGTGAAGCATTTCACCAGCTACCAGGCCGGCTCCGACACTTGGGAGAAGAATCAGGGTCAGCGTTGCGGTCTCCCGGGTCCACTGACCGTTCAGGATGAAATAAACGGTCATGAGCGCACTCAAAAACCCCCACAATGTGGTGAGCACCGCCCTGAAAGCGGTCTTATCCAGCGGCAGGCGGCTGGCCGCATAAACCACCAGAGGGCCTCCGGAAGCATACAGGCCGTGAATCACACCCGCCAGAACAAACAACATTTTCTGTAAAACCGGGGGCACCACTTTTTGGGATCGAGTGAACAGGGAGATCATCTCCCTGACGGAGATAACCATTACAAAAAGCCCTAGAACCTGTTTCAGCACATTTCCAGCCAGCAGATCGAACAACACAAGTCCGGCAGCCACGCCCGCCGCCATAAACGGAATGATCCGGGTCCAAAGCAGTCGGTGTTGAATGTGCCCGGCATAGCGATACGACAGATAACCGTTCAGCAGCATATCCAGAAATACCAGTGAAGGAATCAGGACTGACAGAGGAAAAAAATGAGCCCCCAGGGTCACAGCCACCACCGTGCTGCCGAAACCGGATATGCTCTGGGCCGCATAGGAAAAAAAGGCAATCACGGCCAGAAAAAGTGTGTCTGGCATTAGAAAATCCATCTAATGACCACCCCAGACTTTCCTTGTACTTGACATACAAATACGTAGAAAGATCCCACCAGGCCTCAAGGATCTCGTCAGCATTATCTTTGGTTCCGGCATGGGATGGACTTTGGCCTTGTCCGTACACTCCCCGATGGAAACCTGATGCTCGTTCATGATCCCGTAGTTGGCATCGATATAGGCATATGTATGTGCCGCCTGGGGGATAAAGCCCAAGTGAACGCTGGGCGTCTCGTTGTTTACGCTGTACCCCGGGCCGCGGGTATCCGTGACCAGGCGGTGCGTCTGGGAACCGCCCCATGGAGGCAGATACCCCATGGCTGCGTTGTCATAGAATACCGGCCTGAGCGAACCTTCAGGATGATCCATGGCCGGCACGTACGCGACCCGGGCATCTCCCATGCCGTCATCCGTGTGGGACACCATAACCGAGCCGTCTGCTGACGCATCCCTGCCCGTAATGGTCATGGTGCAGTTATATGCCGGGGAGGAAACGCCAAGCACAATAACAATAGTTGTTAAAAATATAATGTTCTTCACTGCAACCTTTTTGTGGTTAAAAATTTTCTGAATCTGTCCAGCCGGGCATTAAAATCACCCTGCTCAATTCACTGCGGCATCGCTTTTTCCACCGGTCTGAACTGACAGGAGAGAAATCACAAAAGCACCACCCCGGCTTCCGCCATTGTTTCCATAGCGGTTCTGGTGGTGTCCGGAGCCACCCCCCGGCACAGGTTCTGGATGAGTTTCACCCCGTATCCCAGGGATCGGGCGTCCATGGCTGTGGCTTTGGCACAAAAATCCGTGGTCAGACCGAAGAGAATGAGATGTTTGATCCCTTGTTTTTTAAGCAGTGCGTCCAGCCCGGTATCATGGGCCCCATCATCAAAAAAACCGGAATAGGAGTCATACTGTGGATCCATGCCTTTTTTCACGATGGCTTCAAACAGATCGTTGTCCACCAGGACTTCGGCGTTCGGGGTGTTCTGGATGCAGTGGGGGGGCCACAGGATCTGATCGGTGCCGTTCAGATCGATGACATCAAAGGGGGCATGGCCCTGATGCATGGTCACAAAAGAGATATGGTCGGCCGGGTGCCAGTCCTGGGTGGCAAACACGGGAAAGCCTAAGGATTTGAGGCGCCTCGTTTCTGCGGTCACCTGATTCAGATAGGCCTGGTCCGTGCCTTCCACCGCCAGGCTGCCGTTCATCAGCTGGGTAAAATCGCCCTGGACATCCACCACCAGGACAGCCGTGTTATCCTCTTTTCTATCTATCATGGGAAAATGTCTCCTTGCTGCGCAGTTGTCATATTATAACCATAGGGTTTCCCTTCCATGATTTCAACCGGGAAAATCAAATCATCCGGATCACGGGGCGCTTTCTGCCGGTGATGCGCTGATAGGTTTCTTTGGGATAGCCCAGGGCCACGGCCGCATGAATGGTTTCCGATGCCGGGATTCCCAGTTTTTTCTGGATGGACCGGTCTGCGGCCATGGGTGCCACCACATATCCGATCAAACAGGTGCCCAGCCCCATGGTGTGGGCCCCCAGCAGGATGTTGCCCGCAGCCAGCAGGGCATCTTCTCTGGGGCAGGAGGCACCCGGGGATGACCCGATGAGAATGACTGCGGGCGCACCATGGAAAAGCCGGTCCCGGTTTTCCGTTTCCATCTGTTCAATCGCGGTTTTGACTGATTCATAATAATTAGTGTAATAGTGGTCCAGGGTCCCGGCACCCACCAGGGCCAGGGCTTTTCGCAGCAGCATATTTTCCGCTTTTCTGTTCAGGCGTTTGAAAAAATTCTTGATCGCGTTTCCCAGAACCAGGACTTCGGATCTGGATGTCAGGCAGGTAAAGGTCCAGGCCTGGGAATTGGTGCCGGACGGGGCGAATACGGCCAGTTTGATGAGATCCTGAAGCATATCTTTTTCCACGGGCGTCTGTTTGTAGTTCCGGCAGGACCGTCGGGAGCAGATAAGCCGGGCCAGGTCTGAGGCGGCTATTTCCGTGCCCGGTGCCAGCCAGGCCGGGTCCAGGTTAAAACAGGAAAAATCGGTCAGATCCGGGGTCAGGGCCGGGACATGGATGGCATCTTCCGGACAGGCGGCCATGCAGTGTCCGCAGACCAGGCACCTGGCCGCGTCCGTGTCCGGTGCGGCCCGGGCTGTGTGATTTTCCAGAGAGATGATGTCTGAGGGGCAGACACGAATACAGGACCCGCACCCGGTGCACCGGTCCGGATCGATGTTCACAACAGCAGATGTCAGATTCATGGATATCCTTTTTTCAGAGTGAATTTCACCATTTTTTCAGAATCATATAATAAAAGTCCCTTCATCCTGACAACCGGTGTCCATTTAGAAAACAGTGAGACACAGCCAGAGCGGAAAAACGAAACAGGTATTCAATGAGTTCCGGAACGGAAATGCTTTGATTGAATCCGCCCAGGTGGGGGCCTGTGTTCAGCAAAATATCCGTCTGTCCTTTTGGGGGTATGGTTTTGATCCCCCTTTGATGTAAAAACTGCTGATACTGTTCCTTGGTCATCCGGTTCTGATCCTGGATCCGCAGCACTTCCTCCATGTGCTCATCATATCCCATGGTCTGAATCAACTCACGGGTGAGCCGGGGGATGGTCTGCAAGAGCTCTTGGGGCAGGCCCGTTTTGCACAGTCCTTTAAAATAATTGTCGCTGACATCGGCGATCATGGATTCAAACGCTGCCCGGTCGAACAGATCCCGTGTGTCTTCAGGGGTTGCGGCAGGAGTCAGGCCCCGCCGGTCCGGGGCCTTGTTTCTGAAAACACTGCCGATCACCAGGATAAAGCTCAAGAGATGTTCGCCAATGTAATGGCGCAGCCTGGCGCCGGTATCAATTTGCTGGATGTGCTCGAAATCCCTGGGGCCGGAACGGGCAAAATTGGGATATTGACAGGAATCCAGCCACTGATCCAGACGGCCGGCATGTTCCCATAAATACGCCCCCTGATCGTTGCGCCGCCGCTGCTGAACCCGGTTATGAAACAATGGAATCAACGCCGTGTGAACGATGCCCTTCACGGTCATCTGACCCAGGATCCGGGCATTTTTGATGAACACATGCCGGATCCATGACATGGGTTGGAAACATTCCGGATCGTTGGGGTATTCATAATAGCCGGGGCAGGGTAAAAACGCGATGCAGGTCTGTCTGTACAGGAATGGAGGGGTGTCACCGGGCAGCTCAGATGTGATGTTAAACACCCGGTGCCCTTTGTGTTCAATCGGCACGGGCGTATCAAAACCGCCGGCAGCCATATCTCCTCTTAAGTTCTGCAGTCGGCTGAGCCAGGCCGCCTCCCGGGCCAGGTCCGTGATATTGTCGGCGCTGGTAGCAAATTTCAGCACAACACAGGCGCTGCCGGATGTGTTGATGATCATGCTTCGGCCCTGCCATCTGGGTTTCTTCAACCCTGCCGCAGACCCGGGCACAAGCCCGTTCAGATCCACCGGCAGAACAGACAGGGGATCCATGACCCAAGGATCGGATGCCGCCGGTTCCCATGGCAGCTCTCCCAGGGCCTGGTTCACGGCCCGCAGGCGTTTTCCGTGAGATGTATACAAAATATCGTTGAGAGCCTGGATGATGCCTTGTGACAACGGCTCTCTGACCCGGGCGGCAAGCCGGATCAAGGCTTCGGCAGCTTCATTGAACAGAAAATAAGACTGCTTCTGGTGTTCAAACCGGGGGGACCGGATCAGGCCGGTCAATGTGTTCACCGTGTCGGTGCCGATGGCGTCCGGGTATTTGTCCATGCAGCCGGCCACATATTTGACCGCCATGTAAGCGCCTGAAAAATCATTGATCCCGTGGTTGATCAGGGCCTGGGTGCGGCCCAACTCCGTCTGTTGGTGACAAAGGGAACGCATGGCTTACCGGGATATGGTTTTTTCTGAGATGCCGGCCGTGGTGATCAGGTTCGAGGCTTCCGTGGCAAGGGTGAGCAGTACGGAGATATACTGTTTTTCGATGGCGTCCAGG
>CALGAJ010000400.1 GCA_937951975.1 uncultured Desulfotignum sp. | reverse complement strand
GTTTGTTTTCCAGGACCAGGGCGGAAATTCCCAGCTTTGCCAGCTTCTGGGAGACCAGGCCCCCGGCATTGCTTTCCTTGATCCCGCCGGTCAACGGCGATTTGGCGCCGGCGGACAGTCTTCCGGAGTCTGCGGCCGGAGATCCGGACAGAACCCCGGGAGCAAAGATGAGTTTGTTGTTTTTTCCCAGCGGATGGCAGGTGGCCGGGACCTCATCCAGAATCATTTTGGATGTCAGGGCCCTTCCGCCCAGACCGGCATAGGCTTCAGGGGTTTCTTCAAAGGTGAACGTTTTTTCTCTGGTGTTGATTCTCAGTAATTTTCCCATGTTTTCCTCCTTGGCGAGATGGTTGGACATGTGACAAAGATTTTTAAAGAACGGTTGTTGTCCAAATAGCTGTGATAGTTGAATGAAATTTCAATCCAAAGAGACCCGTGCTCTGGATTCAAAAATCATATGGCTGAATTATGCCATGACACTGATGGATAGTCCAGAAAAAAACAGCCCTTGACCCTGTCAAACGGGTTTATTGTAACCGCCCGGATTCCGACAGTTCGATCAGACCTTCTTTATCCAGGATGTCGATGGTTTTTGTCTGCACCTGTATCAAACCGGCATCCCCCATTTTTTTGAACATCCTGGAGATGGTTTCCGGTGTGGTACCGATGAGGTTGGAGAGCTGGGCCTTGGAGATGGGAAGACGGACCCGGGTGGAATTTTTCTGTTCTTTGGATAACGTCAAAATGTATGCAGCCAGTCTTGCCGGCACTTCCTTGAGGCTCAGTGCTTCGATCTGGATGGTAAACGCCCGCAGCCGTCTGGAAAGATCAGCCAGCATGTTCATGCTCAGCGCCGGGGTGGTGGTAATGAGTTCCACAAATCGATCTCTGGGCAAAAAAATAATATCCGAGGGTTCCAGGGTCATGGATGAAGCGGGAAAGCTTTTGCCCTGAAACACCGGGACTTCTCCGAACGTATGCCCGGGACCGAAAATATGAAGGATCTGTTCTCTGCCATCCAGCGACAATTTAAAGACTTTTATTTTTCCGGTTTCAACAATATAAATACCATTGCCTTTGTCGCCGTCTTGAAAAATCATGTCTCCACGTTTAAACGTCAGGCGGACGGCAATACCGGAAAGAATTTTCAACTGATCGTCGGACAATCCGGAAAAAAGGGGAATGGTTTTTAAAATATCGATACCGGTAACCGCTCCTGCATTTTTTGTAATGATCCACCGTCATTGACACTTTTTTAAAAAGTGCCAAAAATAAATGATACCCTTGATTCAGATCAAGGTATTAAGTTCTGTTTTATAATAGGTTTGCATCAGGATGTAAAGCAGATTGCCAAAAGAACGAACCGATAAATAAATCAATAGACCAAGGAAGGTGGCGTATGAAATGTCCGGGACAAGATACTCAGTACTGGGACCAGAATGCGATTTTTGAAACCCAATGTCCGGAATGCGGACATGAGATGGAATTTTTCAAGGATGATGCCACCCGTCGATGCGGCCATTGCAACAAGAAAATTGTGAATCCGAAAATGGATTTCGGGTGTGCGGCATACTGCAAGTTTGCCGAACAATGCCTGGGCACATTACCGGAAGAGTTTGTGGCCCAGCAGGAAGATCTGTTGAAAGACCGGGTGGCGGTGAAAATGAAACAGTATTTTGGTACGGATTTCAAACGGATCGGCCATGCAGGACGGGTGGCCCGGTATGCGGAGAAAATCGGTAAAAAGGAAAAAGCCAATTTGGCTGTGGTGCTTTGTGCCGCATATCTCCATGATATCGGCATCAAAAATGCTGAAGAAAAATATGGCTCCGCCGAAGCAAAATATCAGCACATCGAAGGCCCGCCTGTGGCAGAAAAAATCCTGGAGGATCTGGGGGCCAAAAAAAATCTGATCAACGAGGTGTGTGACATCATTTCACACCATCATCACCCCGAAGAATCGGAAACCGTTGATTTCAAAGCGGTTTACGATGCGGATATGCTGGCCAATATGGAAGACTGCCAAGGAAAAGAGCAGATTGATGCAGACACCCTGGCCCGGAAAATAGAAAAAATTTATCTGACGGATGCGGGAAAAGAACTGGCCCGAGAAATCTTGATCCCAAAGGGATGACAAAACCCAATTTATAAAACGAGACATATATAAAGGAACAGAATCATGAAAGTACTTAGAAAAATAATTGAAATCGATGATGAAAAATGTGATGGATGCGGCAATTGTGTACCGTCCTGTGCAGAAGGAGCCATTCAGATTGTGAACGGCAAGGCACGGGTCATTTCAGACAAGTATTGTGACGGATTAGGGGCCTGTCTGGGCGAATGTCCCCAGGATGCATTGCATATCGTGGAAAGAGAAGCCGAAGAATTTGATGAGGCAGCGGTCCATGAACTGCTCAAACAACAGGCCCGGGCGGAAAAATCGACAGGTCAGAGAAAACCGGTCATTACCGGCGGTTGTCCCTCTGCCGCCTTGAAAACTTTTTCCGACACGTCATGCGACTGTGCCAATCAGGCCCGGAAAACCGGTTCCGGCGGTCCTTCCGCTCTGGGGCACTGGCCGGTTCAGATTCGCCTGGTGCCTGCCGGTGCGCCGTTTTTGAAAGATGCGGACCTGGTGATTGCCGCCGATTGTGTGCCCGTGGCGTATCCGTTGTTTCACAAAGATTTTCTGGCAGGCAAGGCCGTGATGATCGGGTGTCCCAAATTTGATGATGCCCAGGGGTATGTGGACAAATTGACGGATGTGTTCAAAAAATCCGGCATTAAAAGCATCACCGCCGTGATCATGGAAGTTCCGTGTTGTTCCGGGCTGCCGCATATTATTCAGAAAGCACTGGAAAACAGCGGCATGGATATTCCTTTTTCACAGGTGACGATCAGCGCCCGGGGAGAGATCCTTTCATGACAAAGACCGGCCGGAAAAAGCCGGTGACCGGATATGATGTGTCCGTGTGTTCCGGCCGCAAAAGGTGTCCCCATGTCGCTTTATCCACAGCGGATCTTGCAGGGGAATTGACTTTTCTGCTGAAACAGGCGGACATTCCGGGGTTTCTCAAATCCTCTGCCCAAGGAAAGATCCGGCATCATCATGAATTGCGCATTGCGCTCAGCGATTGCCCCAATGCCTGTTCCCGCCCCCAGATCGCGGATATCGGTATCATCGGTGCGGTGGTCCCGGGGGTGGGAGATGCGGCATGCACCGGCTGTAACGCCTGTGTCCGAAAATGTCCGGACCGGGCGATTCGGTTGACAGACGCATCAGATGGAAACAAAACACCGGTCATTGATATGGATTCATGCCAGAGATGCGGCCAATGTATCCATATCTGCCCGAGCCGGACCCTTGAACCGGCGCAGTCCGGATTCCGTGTCCTGCTGGGAGGGCGCCTGGGGCGTCACCCCCGGATGGCCATGGAAATGTCAGGCCTTCATTCCCAGGACCAGGTGCTGGCAATCGTTAAAACCTGCTTGAATTATTACAAAACCCATTCTCGAAATGGACAGCGCTTTTCCCATCTGTTCTCTTGTATCGACGAAATACTCTCCTGACTTTTTGTAACAGATGCCAGGCATGTGCGACGCTGCCTGGTTAAGGCGGATCGGTCCGATATTTTGAGGTTGTAAGAAAAATTACTACAGGTGAATCAGAAATCTTCCAATTGATCCTTTACTTTCCACTTGATAGGGTAGTATGAACAAAAATAATATGTGATCGTTTTTTTAACCTGTATTATTCAAGGAGGATTGTATGAAAGCAAGACATCTTTTATTCATTGGAATGATTGCTGCAGTTTCCATGGTATGTTCCCAGGCCGCGCTGGCAAAGGAAAGAATCGTGTTCGGCGGGGGTCCTGCCGGCGGGACCTTTCAGGTGGTGGCCAATGCCATCCAGGTGTATGATCCCATCAAAGACCTGCCCGACATCCGGGTTCAGGCCCAGTCATCCGCCGGATCGGTGGAAAACCTGAGAAAAACCGATGCCGGCCGTCAGCAGATGAGCGTTGTCTATTCCGGACATGTGTATCAGGGCCGGAACGGCAAGATGAAAAATGATACAACCAAATATGAAAACGTGATGGCTGTGGCGTTTCTGTACGGGGCTCCGGCCCAGCTGGTGGTCAAAGCTGATTCAGGCATCAAAAGCGTCAAAGACCTGGAAGGCAAGAAAGTGGGCGTGGGCAATGCCGGTTCCGGCGCGTTTGCCAACTGCGAGCTTTTTTTCACCCACATGGGGATCTGGGACAAGATCGAAAGAAACGCCATGGGCTACAATGATGCAGCCCAGGCATTCGGCAACAACCAGTTGGATGCATTCTGGCTGTTTGTGGGCTATCCCACCGGTGCCGTGATGATGGCGGCCCAGACCAATGACATTGCCATGGTCGACCTGGACAAAGATGCGGTATCCGCCGGGTTTTACAAGGAATATCCCTATTTTGCCAAGGTCACCATTCCTGCCAATACCTACAAAGGGGTGGATTATGATGTGAATTCGTTTCAGGATGCCGCACTTTGGGTCGCCAACAAAGATGTGTCTGATGATGCGGTTTACCAGATGCTGTCTTTGATCTACACGGAAGAGGGTTTGGCTCATATGGTATCCCAGAAAAAAACCTTCAAAAGCATGTCCATTCAATCCGGTCCCACCGGAGTCGTCACCCCGTTTCATCCGGGTGCTGAAAAATTCTGGAAAGAAAAAGGGGTTTTGTAACACACCCGTCGTAACCCTTTTCATTTGAGTTACCGGACACGGGACAAGGACGTCGGGTGTCCGGTAAATTTTTTTGGACCGGTATATCTGTGACAACCATATCAGCAAATTAGGAAGGCGGATTGTGTACCATAAATTAAATCGATTCGAGAAAATTTTTTTTGATATCTGTGCGGTGACGCTGGTTCTTTTCTATGCCTGGGCCGCCGTGGTCCAGCCCATGGCCACGCAGTACCACCGGGGTGTGTATGTCATCATAACGTATGTGCTGGTCTTCCTGCTCTATAAGGCAAAAACAACCATCGGCCGGATTCTGGACTATATCCTGATCGTTTTATCGGTTGTCAGTGTCGGATACTGGATTATCATGTTTGAGGCCATCAACTACCGGACCGGAGCGGAAACCCCTGTGGATGCAGTTTTCGCCATTGTCGGGGTGCTCATCGGGATAGAACTGGCCCGGCGGGTGGTGGGCAACGTGTTTGTGATCATGGGTGTGGTGTTTTTGTTATACGGGGTCTACGGATACAAGGCCCCGGATCTGATTTCCCATGCCGGGGCCCCTTTCACCGAACTGTGCGTCAGTATCTTTTACAAAAGTGACGGCGTGTTTGGTATCATGGCCAGTGTGCTGGCCACTTATGTGATTCTGTTTGTGCTGTTCGGCGCGTTTCTGGAAAAATCCGGGGCCCAGAAATTTTTCATTGACTGGCCATTGGCGGCGGTGGGGCATCGCATCGGTGGACCCGGAAAAGTGTCGGTCATTGCCTCGGGTCTGTTTGGCTCGATTTCCGGCAGTGCCATTGCCAATACGGTTTCCACGGGCATGTTCACCATTCCCATGATGAAAAAAGCCGGATTCCGGCCCCATGTGGCCGGCGGCATCGAGCCGGCCGCGTCCATCGGCGGGATGTTCATGCCGCCCATCATGGGGGCCGGCGGATTTATCATGGCGGAGCTGACCGGGCTGCCTTATTCCCACATCATGCTGGTGGCTATATTTCCGGCGTTTATGTATTTTTTTTCCGTGTTTGTCATGGTGCATTATGAGGCCAAAAAAGACAATGTGGTGGGGGAAAAATCCAAATTCAGTGCCATGGAAATTTTCAAAAAGCAGTGGTTTTATATTTTGCCGCTGGTGATTATCACGGTATTCATGCTCTATGGATTTTCTCCGGCCTATTCCGCCATTCTGGGCCTGGTTACCTGTATTGTGATCTCCTGGGTGAGAAAGGAAACCCGCATCGGACCCAAACGGTTTGTGGAAGCGGCCCGGGAAGGTACGGAAAACAGCCTGAAGATCGGTGCCACGGTCGGGGTTATCGGCATCATCATCGGGGTTTTGACCTTTTCCGGTCTGATTCTGACCTTTGCCGATATCATGATCGATCTGGCCGGCGGATCATTGCTGCTCACCATTCTTTTGGTGGCCCTGGCATCTCTGGTGCTGGGCATGGGGGTTCCGGTGACCGCCGCGTACCTGGTGACCGCTGTAGTGGCGGGGCCGGCCCTGACACATTTGGGCGTGAACGAACTGGCGGCGCATATGATCGTTTACTGGCTGTCCCAGGATTCCAATATCACACCGCCGGTATGCATTGCTGCATTTGCCGGTGCCACCATTGCCAAGGCAAACATGTGGAAAACCGCGTTCACCTCTTTTAAGTTTGCCAAGTTCCTGTATCTGGGCCCGCTTCTTTTCGGATATGTGCCCGGATTCTCCCTGGACGGCAGCCCCATGGACATTGTCAAAGCGTTTATTGCCATTATTATCGGTACATATCTGTATTCCTGGTTTCTCAGCGGGATCTGGATTTCTCCCTTGAAAAATCTGTTTTCCAGAAAATCAGCTGCCTGATCCGGCCTGTTTTTGTCCGGCAAAAAGCCGTTTTTTCCGAGCTAACCATCTTTTCGGCGAAAACGGCTTTTTTTGCGCAGATTGTTCTGGCGGGCAAAAATTAGTTGCCATATCAACTTTTTTCAGTCATATTGAGTCCAAACTCACTAAAATCGCTGATAATTACCATGGTAATGGAAAAAATATACATGAAACAGACTCAATTGGTACCTGAATTTACGGATTTTTCTTCGGATATGCTGGAACTGGAAACATTTGATCGGGTTATCGACACATCCATTGCCTATCTGGTGGGCAGAACTTCCCGGGCCATCATCAAGCGGCTGACCAAAAAATTTGCAGACGCCGGATTTGATGTCAGTTATGAACAATGGAGTATCCTGGTTCATTTATACCGAAAAGACGGACAGACCCAGCAGGAACTTTCCAACGTGTCGGTCAAGGACAAGGCGGCCATCACCCGGCTGCTCAACGTACTGGAAAAAAAAAATATCGTGCTTCGCGTGCCGGACCGGGCCGACAAGCGCAGCAAATTGGTTTATCTGACGCACAAAGCCAAATCTTTTCGGGATGATTTAATTGCCATGGTCATGGAGATGCTCGTGGAAGCGGAACAGGGGATTTCTCAGGAGGAGATGGCCCAGTGCAAATCCACGTTAAATAAAATTTTTACCAATTTTTCCCGGCTGAATCTGCCGGATTAAAATTCCACCAGGCAATTCTGTATGGCATATCTGGACAGATCGGCATTGTTTCTCAGGTTCAGTTTTTTCAAGAGCCTGGACCGATACGTATCCACGGTTTTTACACTGATGTTGTAAGTAATGGCAATTTCCCGGTTCGTACTCCCGGTGGCCAGTTTGCGCAATACCTGGAGTTCGCGCATGGATAAAGAGTCCGTGGCGTGTTTGTTTCTGTCGCCCCGAATGAACCGCAGGGCCAATGCTTCACTGGCTTTTTCTGTCAGATACCGCCCCCCGGAATGAATTTTTTTCACTGCCGCCACTAGCTGCTCGGGTGCGGACTGTTTGGTGACATATCCCATGGCACCGGCTTCCATGGCCCGGATCACATATTGCTCCTCTTCATGCATGGTTAATATCAGCACCGGGATTTTTGGACAGTAACTGTTCATGCGCGCCACGACTTCCAGCCCGTCCATGCCGGGCATGGAAATGTCAATCACAGCCACATCCGGTTGTTTTGTCATGGCCAGATCAAAGGCGGTTTCTCCATCGGAGGCTTCGGCAATGACCTTGATGTCTGAGCTGTCTTCCAGAACCCTGCGCAATCCGTCTCGGACAATACTGTGATCGTCGGCCAGCAACACGGTGATCATGATGACCATCCCTCCACATTCACTTTACAGGTAATTCGGGTTCCTGTCCCTTTCCGGGACGAGATATTCAGCCATCCGCCCGCCAGATTGGCCCGCTCCATCATGCCTTCCAGTCCAAAACCGCTTTTGCTTTCTTCTGCAATGAATCCCATGCCGTTGTCTTCCACAGTCAATACCAGGCCTTTGGCATCGATCCTCAGTTCAACGATAATGGTGGTGGCTTCGGCATGGCGGATGGCATTGGTGACGGCTTCCTGGCCGATTCGATAAAGGGCGGTGGCCAAAGTTTTATCGATCTTGGGAATGACATCCCTGCGAAAAATACAGGAGACATTCGATCGTTTTTCAAAATCCGATACCAGGGATTCCAGGGCATCGGACAAGCCCAGGTCATCCAGCACCCTGGGACGGAGCCGATAGGCCATATCCCTGACATCCTGAATGGTTTTGTCGATCAGCAGGCTCATTTTCTCTGCCCGATCCACGGCCTGATCCGGCGATGCCGCCAAATGTTTTTTCACCCACAGCACATCAATGCGTAATGCGGTCAACACCTGACCCAGATGATCATGAAGCTCCCGGGCCACCTGTTCCTTTTCCCGTTCCTGGGAAGCAATGATATTTTTGGATAAATTTTTCAGACTGTTCTGGGCTTTTTCCAGTTGTGCCGTTCTCAGGCGTACCTGATTTTCCAGATCATGGGAATACCGGGCCAGTTTTTCCTTGGCACGTTCCAGATCTTTCTGCGTGCGGTTTTTTTCCGTCACATCCACACTCACTGCCAGAGAACGAACCACCCGGCCCGTCTCATCTCTGACCCCGTAACTGGAAAGAAGAATATCCATTTCATCCTTGTTTTTTTTCACATAGGTATAAGGGACATCCTTGAAAAATCCGGTGTTGAAAAACCGGGGAAAGACTTTTGACAAGGCATATTTTTTGGATTCCGGAGTGAAAAAATCCGTTAAATGCCGGCCGATGACCTCGTTTCGGTCATATCCCATGACATCCACCCAGTGATCGGAAACCCGGATAATTTTCCCGTTGGTGTCAATGGAATGGAGCATAATAGGCGTTTTATGATAAATGTGTCGATATCGCTGCTCACTGACCCGCAGCTTTTCCTCGGCTTTTTTCCGCTGACTGATTTCTTTCGCGGCCTGCTGATACAGAAAAAAAACCAGGATGCCCGCCAGACTGGTAATAAAGATCACGCCCGGCCCGATCCCCTTGATGAACGGGGCGGACAACTGCTTTTCAAGAATTTTTTTGTTTTTCAAAGACACCACGCGCCAGTCCGGATACCGGGGTAGCGACAAAGAGGTGTACAAATACGTCTCTTTGTTTTGATCCGTGACCCGGTCTTGGGTCTGTGTCCGGCTGAATCCGGACCATTCCCAGGGGCCGTTGCCGAATTGACGGGACTGGACAATCTGGTCTCTTGTTTCATCGTCCACTGGCCACAGCAGTTTGAACCGGTATCGGGATTGATTGCTGATGAAAATGATGCCATTGGGGCTGACAAAAAAAAGCAGATGTTCCGGGTTGGAAAACAAGGTGGTTTCCAGAAACTCAATGGATGATTTTATCACGGCCACCCCGATAATCTCCTGTTTTTCCGGATGATACACCGGATGGCTGTAATATACGCCCCGTTTCATGGATGTGACGCCAAGGGCGAGGTAACTGCCCGGTTGCCCCTGAACGGCGGATGTGAAATAGGGTCTGAAAGAAAAATCATGGCCCACAAAACTGTCGAACTGATTCCGGTTGCTCGAACAGATGGTGTTGCCGTTCATATCCATCAGATAGCTGACATCCAGTTCCAGGGACCGGGTGAACATATCCAGAATCTGGTTGGCTTTGAAAAGGGTTTCCAGGTTTGTGTCCACAAGAACGGTTTCCAGTTCCCTGATCCGGGACAGCACACGAACGGATTTGATGTGCTCAGACAGGGACGTCGCCAACTGGTCGGTCAGCAGTTTCAGCTGCGCCACCGCCTGGGTTTCCCCGGTCTGGACGCTGGCTTTGCGAAACGAATAATAAAACAGCCATCCTCCCGTGGATACGGACAAAAAAGCAAAGATAGCCAGAATCAATATGATCAAACGAAGACGCATCTGTTACATATAGACAGAAGTTTCATGTTTTTTCAATTGAGAATATTTCAGGCATTGGATAAAATGAGACAAAAGGAGAACAATCATGCCGACAATTACGTTTAATGCATTTTCATTTTTACAAAAAAAACTTCAGCAGAAAAATCTGCCATATGCCAATGCCTCGCTGTCCCTTCCTGACGGAACCACCGCAGAAATGCTGCTGTATCAGATGCAGCTGACCCGGGAGGATGTGGAAGTGGTGTTTGTGAACGGCCGGGTTCAACCCTTTTCAACGGTTCTCAAAGATCAGGACCGTGTGGCATTTGTTCCCCAGGGAACGCCGGGACCTTACCGGGTGCTTCTGGGATTCAAAAACAGGCAGGATGCCTGAGCCGCCAGATATTGTCCGGACCTTTATTGCCATACCGCTGCCGGATTCTGTAAAGCGGTTTTTATCAGATATCCAGTCTGAACTCAAGTCTGCGGGATGGGGTGCTGCCTGGCCCAACCCGGATAGTTTTCATTTGACACTGAAGTTTTTAGGTCCGACCCCCAGGCAAATGGTGAAACCCATCCAGTCGGTCATGGCGGCAGTTTCCGGCGCATTCCCGGCCTTTACTCTGAAAGCCGGGGGTCTCGGTGTCTTTCCTAATGCCAGAAACGCCCGGATCGTATGGATCGGTATCCATGGACAGACAGACCACCTGATACCGCTTGTGACGGATCTGGAAAAAAGACTCCACCCCTTGAGTATTCCAGCACCCTCCCGGCCATTTTTTCCGCACATCACTTTGGCGCGTATTAAAAAACCGGTCCGGTACCGGAGTATGATTTCTGTGATCAACCGTTTTGAAAATACAACCTCGCATGGGTTTCCGGTCAACCGCCTTGTCTGGTATAAAAGCCGGCTTCAACCTCAAGGCGCGGTGCACACGCCATTGTTTCAGGTCACGTTGAATCATTGATTCAATCAAGTTGTTGTCTGCAACCATTTTTTAAATCAGTGTTTCCAGATCCAGATAGGTTTCCATATGGTTTTTCAGATGATCATAATCTTTTTCTTTTTCAATGGCCGCGTCAATTGAAAATTCCAATGGTTGATCCAATCCGATCAAATCAAACCATTTTTTGATGGCGGCGTTGAAATCAAAAAAACCGTGAACATATGTACCGGCCACTTGCCCATTGTCCGCCAGGCATCCGTCGGTTTCATCCACAGGTGCCCCGTTTCTGGAAACAATGCGGATCAACGGAGTCCCGCCGGTGAGCTGAGTGGCGCCCATGTGGATTTCATATCCTCTGCCATAGGCATTGCCCCATCTGAACTCGCTCAATGTGGTGGTTTTTGGGGATTGCAGCTGCGTTTGGACCGGCAGCAGCCCCAGTCCCCGGGTCTGTCCCGGGGAACCTTCCAGACCATCCGGATCTTTGACCCATTGTCCCAGCATCTGGTAGCCACCGCAGATGCCGAAAACATGGCCCCCCTTGCGTACATAGTCATTCAACGGAGTTTCAAACCGTTCCATGATCCAGGTTAAATCTTTTCGGGTGTTTTTGGAACCCGGTATAATGATGGCGCTGAACCGGTCCAGGTGTTTGGGTGAATCAATGAAAACCGTTTGCAAACCATGAATTCTGGCCAGGGCATGAAAATCGGTGAAATTAGCGATATGGGGCAGTTTCAAAATGGCAACCGCAGGAATGTTTTTTTCTAACAGTTTGAAATTATTTATTTTTTCAATTTCAACCGAATCTTCCGCATCAATTTTAAAATGCGAATACCAGGGCAGAACCCCTAAAACCGGTTTGCCGGTGTGCTGTTCAATCCATGCCACGCCTTGTCTGAACAAATCGATATCTCCCCGGAACCGGTTGATAATGATCCCTTTGATCATGTCACAAAAATCATCCGGCAGGCAGGCCAGCGTACCCATCACCTGGGCAAATACCCCGCCCCGGTGAATGTCTGCCGTCAAAATGACATCGGCATCAGCATACCGGGCCATGGGAAAATTGACAATGTCCGTGTCCATGAGGTTGACTTCGGCACAGGATCCGGCCCCTTCCAGAACAATCCGGTCATATTTTGCAGCCAGGGCGTCAAAGGCCCGGCATGCTTGTTTAAAATAAAATGCTTTCCGGGTATGGTAATCCATGGCCGAATGATTGCCGTGAACCTTTCCGTTCAGAACGACCTGGGATTGTTTGTCTCCAAACGGTTTCAGCAAAATGGGATTCATGTGCACATGGGGCGGTATCCGGGCGGCTTCAGCCTGAACCATCTGGGCCCGGCCGATCTCCAGGCCTTCGGGGGTGATGCCGGAATTGTTGGACATGTTCTGGGCTTTGAAAGGCGCCACACGCTGACCTTTGTCCGCCAGATACCGGCAGATGCCTGCAGCAATAATGCTTTTACCCACATCCGATCCCGTGCCCAGAACGGCGATGTGCGGTGAGGTCATTTTTCAATGCCTTTGCGGGCTGTGACACCCTGATGATAATAGTGTTTGATCTCTTTCATCTCAGTGACCAGATCCGCCCGGGTGATCACCGTGGCTGATGCGTCTCTGCCCGTGATCACCAGTTCCATATTTTCCGGTTTAAGATCCATCAGATCCAGCAGTTCATCTTCGGTCAACAGCTGACAGGCAACCGCCACATTGCCTTCGTCCACGATCACCAGGTCATGGGCATTGGCTTTCAGTATCCCGCGCAACCGGGCATATCCCTTCCGGGCCGCCGCTTTTTCATCTTCCGTCGGCAGTCCCCGGATGAATTTGCCCATGCCGAACTGTTCCACTGTAACGTTTTCAAACAGGGACAACGCCGTGATTTCCGAATACGCCCCCTGCTTGAGAAACTGCCCCACAAACACCTGAAGTCCGGCACCGGCTCCCCGCAGGGCCAGCCCCAAGGCCGCGGTGGTTTTTCCTTTTCCGTTTCCCGTATATATCTGTATATATCCTTTCATGGCATCTCCTGATTTTGTTTGTCGGCATGTGACCGCAAACTGGTATGAAAATCAACCCAGGTGTCAAATGAGGTGTGTTTCATGTGAAACATTCTTTGTGTCCCCTGGCAGGGATATCGGGCGGATCTCCAGAAGGAAGAGGGAAAACAGAACCACCAGATATCCTGTTTTCCCTCCGGGTATGGCAACCGGTATACTGGAGAACGTGAGTCATCCTGCTGTCAAGGCATTAAAAAACCCATACCAGTATCACTGATATGGGAACCGTTTTTATCCTCATTTTGTTGATCACCCCAGGTCCTCGCTAGCATACGATCAACTGTTCAGGCAGGTCTTCTGACTTCCGGATCCTCTTACCAGCCACTCCTTCCCGTGTGAGTCCTGTCAGTGGTTGTGTGTGGCGTTCATCCCCGGTTACAGCGGCGGGACCGTCCCTGACTTTCACAGGGTTCGCTTTTAACTGCGTGGGCAGCACCTGAAACAATTAATCACCTTACCTGCTTGCCCCGGGGGTGTCAAGAATAAAATTATGTATCCAGAAGTGATGGAACCGTCTGTATATATT
>CALGAJ010000399.1 GCA_937951975.1 uncultured Desulfotignum sp. | reverse complement strand
TTTGTCAAAGAAATTAAAAACCATAACTATCTGAAACCAAATGATATTGTAACCCAAAGCTCCCATATTCATAAATTTGAACCGCTATTTTTTGGCTGTTTTCGGTTTCGAGGCCGGGGCCGCATCTCCGGATTTTTCCGCTGGTTTTTTCGGTTTGGCCGGGGCCTGTTTTTTAGGGTTGACCCCCCTTAGAATCGGCATCACCACATCCCTGTTCTCAGCCAGAAGCAAAGAAATTTTTTCCATCTGATCCTCAGGCAGCTTCAGTTCCGATTTGTCGAGGAATTCAAACAAATTGTCGGCAATATCAAGCATCTTATCATAAGCGTCTGCTTCCTTTTTTGTCGCAAATGTCATTTTTTCCTCTCCGTTCCTGACCACGATGTATTTGACAACAACTGCCATACCCTCTCCTTATATCGAAAATAACGCGTCCACAGTGACAAGCAATAAAACCAGGGTCCGGAATTCCTTCCACCCGGCCCTGGTTTTTCATTGTATCTGAAAAGGTCCTTTTTTGTCTATACTTCAGGCCTCGGATAAAGTCCGCTTTTTTCAATAATTTCCGGCACTTTTTCTTCCCATTCAATGGCCATGATATGAAATCCCGCAATTCCGGGCACTTCCTTGAGTTCCTGGATATGCTCCACGCAGATCTTGATGCCTTCTTCCGCCTGGTTCTTTTTTTCCACGCCTGACAGCCGGTCGATGATCTCATCGGGCACATCCATGCCCGGCACCTTGTTTTTCATGTATTTGGCCATACCCACGGACTTCATGGGCGTCATGCCGGCCATGATGAACACCTTTTCCGTGAGGCCCCGGTCCGCGGCCCTGCGCATCCACTCCTTGAACTTGTCGAGATTGTAGATGCACTGGGTCTGGATGAATTCCGCCCCGCAGGCGATTTTTTTGGCCAGTCGCGGCACCCGGATCTCAAATGGATCGGCAAACGGGTTGGCCGCGGCCCCCACAAAAATCCGGGGCGGCCGCTTGATGTCATCGCCTCCCAGAAACTTGCCTTCATCCCGCATATACCGGACGGTCTGCACCAGCTGCATGGAATCCAGGTCATGCACATTCTGACCCTGGGCACAGTCACCAAAACTCTGATGATCGCCGGACAGGCACAGCATGTTGGGAATATCAAAGGATGCGGCCCCCAGGATATCACTTTGCAACGCCACCCGGTTTCTGTCTCTGGTCACCATCTGCAGCACCGGCTCGATGCCCAGCAGTTTCAGATGAACACAGGCGGCCAGAGAAGACATCCTTGTCATGGCGGTCTGGTTGTCCGTGACATTCACCGCATCCACATAATCTTTGATCAGCAGCCCTTTTTTCTTGATATCCTCCGGATCACTGCCCCGGGGAGGCCCGCACTCGGACGTCACTCCCAGATGACCGGCTTTCAACACCCGCTCCAGTCTGCTGTCGCTCACATAGTCGCTCATATCTTCACATCCTCCCTGGTTACGGTTCTGGGGCCCCCGGCCCGGTCGGTGGACCAGTCTTTCACAGGGGCGACGGTTTCATAATCCTCCATTTTATCCAGGGCTTTGAGCCGATCGATGATCAGCTGCCAGGCACAGTCCGTGTCCTTGGAAATCTCACACTTGCCGTTGGTGGACCCGCCGCAGGGGCCGTTGAGCACCCGCTTGGCGCACCGGGACACCGGACAGATACCGCCGGTGCGGGCCAGCACACAGGATCCGCAGGCCTGGCATCTTTCCGTCCACAGCCCCCGGTCTTCATTGGCGCCCAGGCAGATCGTGTTGACCCCGGGGAGCACCGGGGTGGACATGTATTTTTCCGCGGTAAACTGGACCCCCACGCCGCAGGCCAGGGAGATGACCGCATCATACTGGTCAATCACATCCCGGATCTCCTCCAGATATTCATGGTCGCACTGACGCTCCAGGGTTCTTTCATCAATGGTTTTTTCCCGGTCCTGGGCCATGAAATTCATGCGAAGCACCGATGCCAGTACTTCCACTTCCTTTTTCCCACCGGCCTCGCAGACCGTCACGCACTCGTTGCATCCCAGCACCAGGATGCGGTCATAGGCCTCGACTTCCCGGATAATTTCCTCTATGGGTTTTTTCTCTGCTATTATCATGCTCACCTCATGGTTAGGCGGTTAAACAGTTCTTGTTCAGGCAGCATCGGCCTTTTGGGTCTTGCGTTGTCTTGCCAGCCGGATGGGACTGGGCCCCATTTCCTTGATCCGATGGATCATTTCCGTGGAATACTGGGCAAACAGAGGACCTTCGCCGGAAGACAGGTTGTACATCCGCACCCGGTCTCCGCCGACCCCGATTTTGTCCAGGACTCTGGCGGCCTGTTCCACCCGTTTTCTGGCCCTGAAATTGCCCTGGTTGTAGTGACAGTCACCTTCCATGCATCCCACCACATACACCCCGTCCGCCCCTTTTTCAAAGGCCCGCAGGATATGAATGATGTCGACCTTTCCACTGCACGGCACACGGATAATTCTGAAATTTGTCGGTATTTTCAGCCTCATGGAACCTGCCAGGTCCGCTGCGGAATACCCTCAGTAATTACAGCAGAACGCCAGAACGACCGGTTCGAATTCTTTTGTCATATCATACCTCCTCCAGCAGGGATTCCACCTTGCTGAGCAATGAGTCATCTTCATACCAGTTGAGCTTGATGGCCTTGGCCGGACATTCCGATGCGCACACCCCGCATCCCTGACACAGGGCCGGATCGATATAGGAAACCCCCATCTCATTGATCATCGGCACATGATAGGGACAGGAGCGGACGCAGACCAGGCAGGAGGCGCAATGGTTCTGATCCACCTCCGCCACCACGGCGGACAGGGTCAGAAATTCCTGGGACAGGTAGGTGGCGGCCCGGGACGCCGCTGCCATGGCCTGGGCCACGGTTTCGGTGATCAGCTTGGGACCGTGGGCCGTGCCGCAGATGAACACGCCTTCCGTACCGGCATCCACCGGTCTGAGTTTGACATGGGCTTCCATGAAAAACCCTTCCGGATTGCGCTGGGCCTTGATGATATGGGACAATTCTTTCGTATCTGCGGCCGTGACTCCGGCGGACAGTGCCACCAGGTCCGCGTCCGCTTCAATGTACTGTCCCAGTACATGGTCCATGAACGTGACGGTGAGTCCGCCATCCGCCGATTTTTCCACCTTGGGCGGATCATCTTTGCTGAACCGGGAAAAGATCACCCCCATGTTCCGTGCTTTGGTGTAAAACTCCTCCAGCATGGCATAGGTTCTCATGTCCCGGTACAGCACGAACACGTCCGTGTCCGGGCTTTGTTCCTTGATGGCAATGGCGTTTTTCACCGCATTCTGGCAGCAGATCCGGGAACAGTTGGGATTGTCGTCGTTCCGGGACCCCACGCACTGGATCATGATGACCCGGTCCGGATTCCCCAGCGTGTTTTCCGCCAGCCGGTCCGCCAGCTCCAGCTGGGTCACCACGGCATCGCTGTCATTGTACAGGTATTCCGTGGGCTGATACTCGGTGGCGCCCGTGGCCACGATCATCACCCCGTGGTCGATCTTTTTCTGCTTCATGTCCGGGCCCACCAGGACCTCGGTCTTGAAATTGCCTTTGTATCCGCCGAACTCCACCACCAGGGCCTGCTTGAGCACATCAATATGCTCATGGGTTTCCACGGTATCGGCGAGTTCCCTGACAAAGGCCTGAATGTCGTCGCCCTCGATGGTATGGTGCAGCCGCCGGCCAAGGCCCCCCAGGGTGTCTTCCTTCTCCAGCAGCGTCACATGAAATCCCTGGTCCGCCAGTGCTTTGGCCGAAGTCATGCCGGCGATGCCGCCGCCGATGACCAGGGCTTTGTCAATGATGGTGATCTTTTTGTCATGCAACGGTCCCAGGGTGCTGACCCGGGCCACGGCCATGCGGATCAGGTCCTTGGCCTTGGCCGTGGCTTTTTCCGGTTCGTGAAAATGCATCCAGGAATCCTGGTTCCGGATATTGGCCATCTCAAACAGGTATTTGTTGAGCCCGGCCTCCTCCAGGGTATCCATGAAGATCCCCTCATGGGTCTTGGGGGTACAGGAAGCCACCACCACCCGGTTGAGTCTGTGTTCGTCGATGAGTTCCTTGATGGACACCTGGGTGTCCTGGGAACAGGTGAACAGGTTTTCACCGGTGTACACCACATTGGGCAGAGATTTCGCATAGGCGGACACCTCATCCACATCGATCACCCCGGCGATGTTAATGCCGCACTTGCACACAAACACCCCCACCCGGGGTTCTTCCCCGAGCACATCCCGTTCCGTGGGCAATGTCACGGTTTTGGTCAGGGTGTGCCGGGCCGGTGCCAGATGCCTTCCGGCGGCACAGGCCGCGCCTGAGGCTTCGGTCACGGAAGACGGGATGTCCTTGGGTCCCTGAAACGTGCCGGACACATACACACCCGGCCGGCTGGTCTCCAGAGGATTGAAGGTCGAGGTTTGAACGAAATTATAGGGATTGAGGGCCACGCCGATTCGCTGTGCCAGTTCCGCGCTTTCTTTGGGGATGGTCAGACCCACGGACAGGATCACCATGTCAAACACTTCCTCGTGGATTTTGCCCTGTTCATCCGCGTATTTCAGAATCAGGTTGTCGGTTCCCGGTTCTTCGATCACGGAATGGATCCGGGATTTCACAAACCTCACCCCTTCCTGCTCGGCCGCTCTTTTGTAGTATTTTTCATAATCCTTGCCGAATGTCCGCATGTCCATGTTGAATATGGCGGCATCCAGCTCTTTTTCCGAATGCTCCTTGGCGATCATGGCATCCTTGATGGCATACATGCAGCACACCGAAGAACAGTAGCCGTTGCCGCACCGGTTGGTATCCCGGGAGCCGATGCACTGGAGCCAGGCGATCTTTTCCGGCTCCTTTTCATCGGAAGGCCGCACCAGATGCCCCATGGTGGGGCCGCCGGCGGACAGAATCCGTTCAAACTCCAGCGAGGTCAGCACATTCTGGGATCGCCGGTACATATAGGTATCATCCAGATCAGTGGGATCAAAGGTTTCCGCACCGGTGGTCATGATCACCGATCCCACCCGGACATCCCTGATCTTGGCTGTCTGGGTATGATCCACGGCTTCCGCCAGGCAGACCTCCACGCACTGGTAGCATTCGGAACAGATCCCGCAGGACAGGCACCGGGCCGCTTCCCGGTCGATGAGTTCTTTGGCAAGCGCCTGGGTGACTTCCTTGAAGTTGCCTTCCCGCTGGGACACCGGCAGTTTTTCCGCCTGCACCCTGGGGATATTCGGCACATCCGTGATTTCCGGTTTCTCGTAATCCCAGGATTTTTCCCGGCCCTCAGCCAGGTCCAGACCGTTGATGAACCGGTGAATGCTTTCTGCCGCAGTCTTGCCGGACGCCACCGCATCCACCACGGACTTGGGACCGTAATATGCGTCTCCGCCGGCAAACACCCAGTCAATGGGGGTCTGCA
>CALGAJ010000398.1 GCA_937951975.1 uncultured Desulfotignum sp. | reverse complement strand
TGGGCTGATGGATGAACCCCGGCGCCTGGGCCGGCCATCCGATTTTTCTTTTTTCTTGACAAATCAGCCGCGTTCAGCATACGGATAGATATCTTTTTTCTGGAATCTGCGGAGGTGTCATGACACACCTGATTATCGGAAACGGAATTGCCGGGCTCAACGCGGCCAGGGCCATCCGGGAGATGGATGCCGATGCTGCCGTTGTCATGGTCAGTGACGAGACGTTTCCCCCGTACAGCCGCCCCATGATCTCCTATGTCCTGGAAGGCTCCGAGCCCCACGCCAAACTGCCTCTTTTTCCGGGCAATGTCTACGAAGACCTGAAAATCACCCCGGTTCTGGGACATCGCGTGGCACACCTGGATGTGAAAAAAAAGGCCGTTCGCCTGGAAAACGGGACACACATCGATTTTCAGACCCTGTTGATTGCAACAGGTGCCGATGCCAGGCAGGTCAACGTTCCGGGATCGGATCTGGGCAATATCTTCACCATGCGCACCCAGAAAGATGTGCTGGATCAGCTGGAGGCCGTTTCACAGGGGGTGGAGAACGCCCTGGTGCTGGGCGGTGGGCTGGTGGGATTCAAAGCGGCCCATGCCCTGTTGAAACGGGGCATCAACGTCACCATGCTCATCACATCCCCCTATCCCCTGGCCATGCAGGTGGATGAAACCGCCGGGAAAATGATTCTTGAGGAACTCCAGGCCCATGGTCTGGCCGTCAAGGTCGGGGTCAGTGTCACCGCGTTCGACGGCGACGGCACGGTCGGAAACGCCCGGCTGGATTCCGGCGAAATCCTGGACTGTGACCTGGTCATCGTGGGCAAGGGTGTGGACCCGTCCCTGGGGTTCATCCCGGAGAACGATATCGAGATCGGGTATGGTATTCAGGTGGACCCGTATCTTTGTTCCAGTGTGCCGGACATCTATGCGGCCGGGGATGCGGCCGAAACCTTTGATATTGCCCGCCAGACCCGCTGGATCAATGCCATCTGGCCGGAAGCGGCTGTCCAGGGCCGAATCGCCGGATTCAACATGGCCGGCAGAAAAGTCGTGTGCCCGGGCAGCCTGGGCCGGAACGTCATGCGGATTTACAGCCTGGATGTCCTGACCCTGGGACTGGCGAACCCGGAAAAAACGGCGGATCTGGAGATTATTCAAGCCGGGGGTGAAACCGCCGGGGCTTACCGCCGCCTGGCATTTCGTGGCAATATTATGGTGGGGGCTGTCCTGATCAATCAGATCGAACAGGGCGGCGTGTTCCGGGCCATGATCGAAAACCGGGTGCCTGTCAGAATTCCAAAGAAATATCTGATGTCTCTGAATTTCAATTACAGCCGGCTGCTGTAATTCAATGATGTGCAGGGGAAAAGCCCTGCAGCGGATTGAACTGCTTACCAGATCCGCCCAAAGGAGGACCGATGAAACAAGTCATTGTCAATCCGGAGAAATGCGTGGGATGCATGCAGTGCATGCTGGCCTGCGCCGTGGCGCATTCAAGATCCGAATCCCTGTCTGCCGCGGTGCAGGAAACCCCGAAGCCCCGGACCCGGGTGCATGTGGGGGCCGGAATGTTCAACCAGGGATTTCCCAACCGGTGCCGCCATTGTGACCCGGCGCCCTGCCAGCTGGCCTGCCTGACCGGGGCCATCTTTCGGGATGCCGCCACACACACGGTATTCATCAATCCGGACCGGTGCATCAACTGTGCCTCATGTGCCATGGCCTGCCCGTACGGGGTTCTGCGGTTTCATGAACACGCCGCCGCACCCCCGGGAAAAACCGTGGCCGTGAAATGTGACAACTGCGATGCCCGGGTTGCCCGGGGACAGATCCCGGCCTGTGTCGAAGTCTGCAAGACCGGGGCCCTGATTTACGATGAAATGGCACATGCCATGAATGAAAAAACCCGTCAGGTGGCCCGGACCATGTCTTCGGATGCCGCCCAGGGCCTGCCGGATACGGTGGCCCTTTACAATACCCTGAAACAGGCCGCCGTCAAGGCGGGTGCAGGAATAAGGAGGTGAACATGGTTGATCCCAGAACCGATGTTTCGATTACCAGCGACGGAAATCTGTTATTTGATAAAGCGGTCAAAGACAACGTGGAGACCGTGTGGCACCGTCACGAAGCCCAGCAGCCCCAGTGCGGCTTCTGTGACATGGGACTGTCCTGCCGGATCTGCATCATGGGACCCTGCCGGGTGGACCCCTTTGGCCAGGGGCCCCAGACCGGGGTCTGCGGGGCTGATGCCGACATCATCGTGGCCCGGAACCTGTGCCGCATGATTGCCGCCGGTGCCGCCTCCCATTCCGATCACGGCCGGGACCTGGTGGAGGTGCTCCAAGCGGTTTCCAAGGGCGAAGCTCCCGGGTACAAGATCCGCAGTGAGGAAAAACTGATGCGGGTGGCCGGGGAATACGGTGTGAAAACCGATGGGAAAGACGCTCTGACCGTGGCCGGAGAACTGGCCGATGCCATGATGGAAGATTACGGCATGCGCAAAAAATCCGTGACCCTGGTCAGCCGGGCCCCGGAAAAGCGCCGCAAAATCTGGGAAAAAGCCGGTATCACCCCCAGAGGTATTGACCGGGAAACCTCGGAAATGATGCACCGCACCCACATGGGCGTGGACAACGACTGGGTCAGCCTGCTGACCCACGGGCTGCGCAATGCCCTGTCCGACGGCTGGGGCGGGTCCATGATCGCCACGGAAGTGTCGGACATCCTGTTCGGCGTGCCGGCTCCCAAACCCACCACGGTCAATGCCGGTGTACTGAAAAAAGACCGGGTCAATATCGTGGTTCACGGTCACAATCCCGTGGTGTCGGAAATGGTTTCCAAAGCCTGTATTTCCGAGGAAATGCTGGCCCTGGCAAAGGCAAAGGGCGCTGCGGGCATCAATCTTGTCGGTGTCTGCTGCACGGGCAATGAACTGCTCATGCGCCGGGGTATTGCCATGGCCGGCAACCATCTCATGACTGAACTGATCCTGAGCACCGGGGCCGTGGACATGATGATCGTGGATTACCAGTGCATCATGCCGTCCATCGGCAAAGTGGCGGCCTGTTACCACACAAAAATGATCAGCACATCGGACAAAGCCAGATTCCCGGGCATGGAACACCATGAATTCCATCCGGACAATGCCGAAGAAAAAGCCAAGATCCTGGTGAAAGCGGCCATTGAAAATTTCGGCAACCGCAAAGAAGTCTACATCCCGGTGGCCCCTCAGGAAGCGGTGGGCGGATTTTCCATTGAAACCATTCTGGGGGCCTTAGGCGGCACGGCAGAACCTTTGATCGATGCCATCAAAGCCGGAAAGATCCGGGGGGCGGTCGGCGTTGTGGGGTGCAACAACCCCAAAATCAAGCATGACCACGGCCATGTCACCCTGATCAGAAAACTCATTGAAAACGATATCCTGGTGGTGGATACCGGATGTGTGTCCGTGGCCACCGCCAAAGCCGGGTTCAAGGTGCCTTCCGCCATTGAGATGGCCGGACCGGGGTTAAAGGAAATCTGTGGGGCTTTAGGCATTCCGCCGGTGCTGCACCTGGGTTCCTGTGTGGACAATGTGCGGATCCTGGTGCTGGTCTCGGCCCTGGCCGATGCCCTGGATGTGGACATCAGTGATCTGCCCGTGGCCGGTTCCGCGCCGGAATGGTATTCGGAAAAAGCCGTGACCATCGGGGTCTACTGCGTGGCTTCCGGCATCACCACCCACCTGGGCCCCATGCCGCCGGTGACCGGCTCCATGAACGTGGTCAAACTGCTGACCGAAGGGTTGAACGACCTGGTGGGGGCCGCGTTCGGTGTTGAACCGGATCCGGAGAAGGCGGCCGTATTCCTGACCCGGGTGATCGAGAAAAAACGCAAATCCCTGGGCCTGGACAGCCGCCCGGTGTAACATAAATTCTTTTTAGCGCCGTTCCGGCCAGATCTGTTCGGACATTTCCGTGAGTTTGTATTTCTGGATCTTGCCGGATGCGGTCATGGGGTAATCTCTCACAAAATGGACATACCGGGGGATTTTGTACCGGCTGATCCTGCCTCTGCAAAAATCAATGACATCGCTGGGCTGCAGGTCGGCACCATCCCTGGTAATGATGAACGCGCCCACCTCTTCCCCGTATTTGGGACTGGGCACGGCCGCCACCTGCACATCCCTTATCCCGTCCATGCGGATGAGAAACTCTTCGATTTCCCGGGGATAGATGTTTTCTCCGCCCCGGATGATCATGTCCTTGTGCCGGCCCGTGATGGACAGGTTGCCCTGGTCATCCAGAACGCCTAAGTCCCCGGTGTGGAGCCAGCCTTTGTCATCAATGGCTTTTTTCGTGGCTTCCGGATTGTTGTAATACCCTTTCATGATATTGTAGCCCCGGCAGCAGATCTCTCCCTGCTGCCCCGGCGCCAGGGGCTGTCCGGTTTCCGGGTCCGTGATTTTGACTTCGATGTGGGGCAGGGCCCGGCCCACGGTTTCCACCCGAAGCCGGATATCGTCATCAATGCGGGTGTAAGCCACCACGGGAGAGGCTTCGGTCAGCCCGTAGCAGATGGTGACATCGGTCATGTGCAGCCGGTCGATAACCTGTTCCATCACGTGCACGGGACAGTTGGACCCGGCCATAATTCCGGTGCGCAAAGAGGAGAAATCAAACTTGTCAAATAACGGATGGTCCAGAAGCGCAATGAACATGGTGGGGACCCCGTACAGGGCCGTACATTTTTCCTTTTCCACGGACGCCATCACCATGACCGGGTCGAATCCTTCCAGGATCACCATGCAGGTCCCGTGGTTCACGGCGGCCATAACACCCAGTACGCACCCGAAGCAGTGAAACAGGGGCACGGGCAGGCACACCCGGTCGTTTTCCGTGAATTTCTGGTTTTTCCCGATCCAGTACCCGTTGTTGCAGATGTTGTAATGGGTGAGCATCACCCCCTTGGGAAACCCGGTGGTGCCCGAGGTGTACTGCATGTTCACCACATCATGGGCAGACAGGCTTTTCCGCCGTTGCGCATACGCATCGTCTGACACCATCACGGCCAGGGCCCGGATTTCGGGAATGGTGTACATACCCCGGTGCTTTTCCTGGCCCAGGAACCCCACCCGTTTGAGACAGGGGAATTTATCGCTTTTCAGGCTGCCCCGCTGGCAGGTTTTCAACTCCGGCACCAGCTCGTACACGGTGTTGATGTAATCCGCATCCTGATACCCGTCAATGATAAAAAGATTTTCGGTTTCCGACTGCTGGAGCAGATAAGCCAGTTCCGCGCTCCTGTAGTTGGTATTCACTGTGAGAAGAATGGCCCCGATTTTGGCGGTGGCAAACTGCAGGGTCACCCAGAACGGAATATTGGTGGCCCATACCGCCACTTTTTCTCCTTTTGTAATCCCTAAAGCCATGAGTCCCTTTGCCATTTCATCCACCAGGTCCTTGAACTCCTTGTAGGTGAGCCGGAAATCTCTGTCCACATATACCAGAGCATCGTGGTCCCCGTATTTTGCCACGGTCTCGTCCAGCAGATCCCCCAGGGTGATCTCCCGCAATCCTGACTCTGTTGCCATAATTTCCCCCTGGTTATTCCGGTATATAGATGACCGCGTGGATGGCGGCTTTTTCGTCCCCGTGACAGCTCACGTAATGGGGCACAATGGAATTGTAATAGATGGAGTCCCCGGGTCCCAGGATATGGGTTTCCTTGCCGTAGATCACCTCGATCCGCCCTTCGGTCACCACGATGAACTCTTCGCCTTCGTGGGAAGACAAGGTTTTTTCTTCGGCCGATTCCGGCAGGATCTCCACGAAAAACGGCTCCATGTGCCGGTCCATCTTGCCCGTGCCAAGTGCATAGAAATTCAGGGCCGGGGATTTCCCGGAAACCCCGGACACGCTGAACTCGGCCGCTCTTGAGCTGTGCCGGACAATAAAAGGGTCGGCCTGTCCCTGGTCGTCCAGGAACGTGCCCAGGCGCACGCCCAGGGCTCTGGCGATTTTCATCAACGGCCCCAGGGGCGGGTACACATCTTTGGTGAGCATGGTTTCCAGAAACGGGACGGTCAGCCCGGTCTGTTCGGCCAGACCGGCCATGTCCATGCCGCGTTTATCCATATAGGTTTTAATGCGCTGGCTGATTTTTCCTGTCTGCATAATAACTCCAAAAAATACATGAAAAAATCTGCTTTATAATACAATCCACCCGGCTTGTCAAAACTCAGTTAAATCCTGTTTATCTGTTGTCATCTCCTGCGGCTTCTGATAGCTTTCATTGACTTGACACAAATTCTGGAGAGCCCATGAAATGATTGAATCCATCTGTATTTTTTTAGGATCCAGCCCGGGTGTGGACCCGGTGTATGCCCGGGCCGCAGCGGAAATGGGCAGACAACTGGCCGCACACGGCCTGACATGCGTGTATGGCGGGTCAAACACCGGTCTGATGAAATTGTTGGCAGACAGTGCCCTGGAAGCAGGGGGGCGTGTGATCGGGGTGACGGTCCAGGCGCTCAAGGACAAGGAAATTTTCCATCCCGGACTGACCCAGCTGCATGTGGTTGCCTCCATGTATGAACGAAAGATGAAAATGGTGGAACTGTCTGACGGGTTCGTGGTCCTGCCGGGCGGAATCGGCACGTTAGAAGAATTTTTTGAAATTTATACCCTGTCGCTTTTGGGGTTCCATTCCAAACCGTTCGGGCTGCTCAATGTCAACCATTATTTTGATCCCCTGGATGCCCTTCTGGACAGCGCGCAGGAACAGGGATTTCTCAAAGCCCCCCATCGGGACGTGATCCTGCGGGCAGATACCCCGGGTGACATGATTCACTGCCTGAAAGCGTCTTTGGAGCAATGATGAAAAACAGCTTGGTGGATTCTTTGTTTTTCACCCGGCTTTCGGAACAGGACCCGGCCGATGTCTGCCGCCGGGCCGGGTGCACGTATGATGCGGCTGCCGGAACTTACAGGCTGAGCGTCTGGGAACGAGAATACGCCGTGAATCCGGAACAGGGCCGGATCTTTTGTGCCGGTCCGGACCCGGAGCCGCTGCATCCCTATTTTGACCTGTTTGCCGTGCATTATCTGCTGTCTGCCGCAGAGATCCCGCCGGCCGGCCAGTGGATTTCGGAAAAAGATATCCCCGGCGGCGCCACTTTTTTCAGAGGGCCCCATGCGGTGCCGGCCCATGTGATCGCCTCCCGGTTTGACGAAGATATCCAGGGATTCATCCGCCGGTGTGAACAGAACGGCGGCACCCGTCTGGCTCTGGCAGATGCCGCGTTCTCATTTGCCATCACCCCCCGGGTGCCCGTGGCTGTGCTGTTATGGCAGGGGGACGCGGAGTTTCCCGCAGAAGCGAAACTGCTGTTTGACGCCACCATTGCCCGCCACCTGGCCTCGGATATTGTGTACGCCCTGGCCGTGGGGGTGTGTGAACAGCTGGGGCGATGAAGATGGGTGCTACCGGTTCTGCAGCCGTCTGAGCCGTTCCCTGGCAAAGCCGTATTCCGGACGGTGGTCCAGACAGGACCCCAGGGCCTCCCGATAGTACTTGACGGCCTTTTGTGTCTGGTTGTTTCCTTCGGCCCAGAATCCCATGGCCGTATAGGCGGTCAGGGCGTCACACGGACTTTCTCCGGTGCCCCGGATCAGCTCGGCTTCGGTCTTT
The DNA here is from genome assembly GCA_937951975.1 of uncultured Desulfotignum sp. Taxonomy (GTDB): domain Bacteria; phylum Desulfobacterota; class Desulfobacteria; order Desulfobacterales; family Desulfobacteraceae; genus Desulfotignum. The sequence continues at coordinate 1,265 of CALGAJ010000398.1, read as the reverse complement.
TCCCCTAAAAGGGTCTCCCCGATACTGCGGTACCACGGATCGGCCTGCTGGTCCCGGACAAACGATGTCAGCCGGGCGTCGGCTTCCTGATCTTTTCCCATCATATGCAGAATCCCGGGATAAAGCAGGGTCATCTGCCACCGGTTGGCATTGTGCCAGCCCCGGTGGTCCAGAAAGGCGGATGCCGCCTCAAGGGCTTCTTCCCAGTCATCGCTCATGGCGCAGGCAAAGGCCAGGTGCGCCAGCCATGCCACATGATCCGGATCATCGCGCAACAGGTGTTTGAAAATATCTTTCCGTCTCGACGGCTGGAGGGTATCCTGCTCCAGTTCCGCCAGCAAGGGGGCCTGTCGGGCCAGCCGCTCATACCGGATGGCCTGGGCCTGCCGGACCTGTTTTAAAAAAGCCTCGGTTTCAGTCCGGCAGGCCTGTTTTGCCCGTTCATCCGGCAGCCCGGCCCATCGTTTTTTTTCAGCGGCTTCCCATCGGGTCAGGGCCAGAAGAAAGACCCAGTCTCTACTGTCGGACAATGCCAGGGCCGTCTTGAACCAGTTTTCGGCCGCCTGAAGATCGGCTTCTCTTTCGGCCTGAAGCCCGGCCACGTAGAGCAGCCATGCGGTTTCACCGGGGGTGTGTCCCCGGTTTTCAATGCGGGGGTCTGGATCGGCTGTTTCCAGAACACGGGCCAGATACCCGAGAAATTCGTCCGGAGACCGCCAGTCCAGATCCAAAAGCCCCTGGCGGTAGGGACTCTCGCCGGACCGGCGGTTGAGCCAGTCCATCAAAAAGAGCATCCACCGCGCATTCTGGTTGTTTTCGCTGATGGAAATGGCTTCCTGGAAGCGGTGCCGGGCGGTTTTGAAATCATCCATGCACACATTGAGAATGCCTGCCAGCATGATCAGACCCGGATCCACGCTGGTCTGCAGGGCGCTGTCCGCCATTGCCATGGCCTGCTGCCATTTCATCTCGCCGGCCAGTGCCAGGATCTCATTGATGGTGGTGTCCAGCGACAGATTCACGATGCCGTTCCATTTTTTCCGGCCGGCCTTGAGCTCTTCAAGAAAGGCGTCTGCTTTGGCAATGGTCAGGACAATGCCGATGTCCGCCAGCAGGGTGGCCACCGGAAAAGGCCCCGGCCCGTAATCCATGACCACGCTGGATGCGATGCCGATCACCTTTCCCCGGGTGTCGATAATGGGGCCGCCGCTGTTTCCGGGATGGATGGAGGTGTCCACCTGGATCATTTCCCTGAAGCTCCGGCG
>CALGAJ010000397.1 GCA_937951975.1 uncultured Desulfotignum sp. | reverse complement strand
TTCCACCAGGATTTCAACAAGATCGTGGACAAGGTCCAGGTCACCCTGTACACCACAAAAGAAGATGTGGACAAGATGACGGCCACTGCCAGAGAAAACTATCTGGCGCGGGATGCCCGGGTTGACAACATGCGGGATGAAGATGTTGAAACCTATTACTCCTGTACTCTGTGCCAGTCCTTTGCCCCCAGCCATGTATGCTCCGTGTCCCCGGAAAGAACCGGGCTGTGCGGTGCCTACAACTGGATGGACTGCAAGGCCTCTTATGAGATCAACCCCACCGGCCCCAACCAGCCCATTGAAAAGGGCGAATGCCTGGATCCCAAGCTGGGTCAGTGGAAAGGGGTCAATGAGTTTGTCTACAAAGCCTCCAGAGGAGCAGTCACGCACTACAACTTCTACTCCATGGTGCATGATCCCATGACCACCTGCGGGTGCTGTGAATGTATCGCAGCATTGCTGCCCTCCTGCAACGGCGTGATGACTGTGGGCCGGGACTACAGCGGAGAAACCCCCTGCGGCATGAAGTTCACCACCCTGGCCGGTGTCATGGGCGGCGGCGCTTCTTCACCCGGTTTTGTGGGCCATTCAAAACACAACATTACCCAGGGTAAATTCATCCTGGGTGACGGCGGTCTGTTGAGAATGGTCTGGATGCCTAAGATGCTCAAAGAAGAGCTCAAGGACAGAATCGAAGCCAGAGGCAAGGAAATGGGAGTGCCTGATCTGTATGACAAGATTGCAGATGAAACCGTGGGTATCACGGAAGAGGAGATTCTCCCCTTTCTCCAGGAAAAAGGCCATCCGGCCCTGGACATGGACCCCATAGTGGGTTAGGCATTTAACACCAAGGCGGGGCAGTCTTCCACCAGATATAATTCTTCCCCGCCTTTACCATATGGTTGTTTAAACTTTTAAGGAGATAAACATGGCATTAACCGGTATACAGATATTCAAACTCCTGCCCAAGACCAACTGCAAGGAGTGTGGCGTTCCCACCTGTCTTGCATTTGCAATGAACCTGGCATCGGGGAAAGCGGAACTTGACAGTTGCCCCTATGTGTCGGATGAAGCCAAGGAACAGCTGGCGGAAGCATCCGCGCCTCCGATTCGTCCGGTCGCACTGGGCAAAGGGGTTCGCAAAACCGCAACCGGCGGTGAAACCGTTCTTTACAGGCATGAAAAAACCTTTTTCAATCCCACAGTACTGGCCGCCACCGTGTCCTCTGACACGGATCTGGCAGCACTTGATACCAAACTCAAAATCTACAACGCATTCCAGTACGAACGGGTGGGACTGAATCTGCGCCCGGAACTGCTGGTGGTCAAAGATGCGGGCAACGGTGCGGATGCGTTTGCGGCGGTGGCTGAAAAAATCGCCAGGGAATCCGAATTCAACCTGGTACTCATGACCGAAGATGCAGCCGTCATGAAAGCCGGTATTGACAAAGCCGGGTTCAAACGGCCGTTGCTGTATGCAGCCACGGAAGCCAATGCAGATGAATTCGGCGCACTGGCCAAAGAAGCGGAACTTCCGCTGGCCGTCAAAGCCGATTCCGTGGAAGCACTGATCCCTCTGACGGAAAAACTCACCGGCATGGGTCTGAAAGACCTGGTCATTGATTCCGGTGCACGGGAAATCAAACAGGCCCTGGAAGACCAGGTCGCCATCCGCCGGGCTGCGTTGAAAGCCGCCAACAAGGCGTTGGGATTCCCCACCATTGTGTTCCCGTGTGAAATGGCCTCCAACCTGGACATGGAGACCTTGATCGCAGGCATGTTCGTGGCCAAATACGGTGGCATCGTGGTCATGTCGGATTTTGCCACGGAATCTTTGTTCCCGCTGCTGCTGGAACGGCTCAATATCTTCACCGATCCCCAGCGTCCCATGACCGTGACCGAAGGCATCTTTGAAATCAACAACCCGGATGAAAATTCACCCGTCCTGGTGACCACCAACTTTGCTTTGACCTATTTTATCGTATCCGGTGAAATTGAAGCCAGCAAGGTGCCGGCATGGCTGCTGGTCAAGGATTCCGAAGGTCTGTCCGTCCTGACGGCATGGGCGGCCGGAAAATTCGGCGGTGACGATGTCGGACTGTTTGTGAAAAAATGCGGTATCATGGACAAGGTCAAGCATCAGGAACTGATCATTCCCGGATATGCCGCCGCCATTGCCGGGGACGTGGAAGAAGAGCTGCCCGGCTGGACCATCACGGTCGGCCCCAGAGAAGCGGCCCACCTGCCGGCATTCCTCAAAGCCAGAAAATAACAATCCATGCCGGGACGGCTTGCAGCCAGTCCCGGCTTTTCAGTGTCAATCTTAAATCAGTAAAAGGACAAGAACATGGAAAACATGATTCTATTTGGTGAAAGCCTGAATGTCATTTCCCGGGTCATCGGAAAAGAATTCAAGGAACCGGACCCTGCCAAGCGGAACCCGGAGCCCATTCAGGCGGAAGTGACCCGGCAGAAGGAACTGGGCATGGACTACATCGACATCAACCTGGGGCCTGCCAAAAAATTCGGCACCGAACTGATGCCCTGGGTGGTCAATGTGGTTCAGGAAGCGGTTCCCGGCATGCCGCTGCTGCTGGATTCCTCCAACATCGATGCCATTGAAGCCGGACTCAAGGTGTGCAAACCGGCCGATGCCCCGCACATCATCAACTCCATCATGGCCAGACCCGAACGGTACGAAAAAATGGTGCCCCTGGCGGCCCAGTATGATGCCGACTTTGTGGCCCTGATGTGGGGTCCTGAAGGGCTTCCCAGGGATGAAAACGAACGGGCCGCCCTGGCCGTGGAACTGCTGTATTTTGCCAATGAGGCCGGTATTCCCAATGAAAAGATCTGGGTGGACGGCATTGTGACCCCGGTGAACATCCAGCAGCAACAGCTCATGAGCCTGCTCAATTTCCAGATGATGATCGATGAGATCGCTCCGGGCGCCAAATCCACCTGCGGTCTGTCCAATGTTTCCAATGGACCGCCGGAACACCTGCGGCCGATTTTGAACCAGACCTATATGGTCATGCTGTGGAAATACGGCATGAAATCGGTGATTGCCGATCCCCTGGACAAACAGCTCACCGCCATTGCCAAAGGCCAGCGCCAGGATATCGTGGACCTGATCTGGGGCATGATGGACGGAAATCAACCGGATATCGCCGGTCTTGACAAGGAAATGGCGGATTACGCCAAAACCTATAAAGTGATTATGGGCGAGACCCTGTATTCAGATTCATGGCTTGAAATCTAGCCGGAATCTTCTCTGTTTCGTTTCAAAGGCCCCTGTACAACTGTTCAGGGGCTTTCTAATTTTTAAGCAGACCGTGCCCATGCCGGTCAGACAGATTTGACTTATGAATCCGGAAAATTTCAATGAATGGGTCGCTTCCTTACCCAAACTGACGGAAGCGGTTTTACACAGTGTCAATATCCAGCCCACGCCCCTGATTTCCCTGGGCATCGCCCTGGGGCTGATCCTGGTCATAGCCGTCATTACCCACATGGCTCTGCATAAAGGGCTTCGCGTCTTTTTAGAACGCACGGCCCAAAAATCACAGAAAAAATGGCAGACCGTGATCCATGAAGGGCCTTTGTTCAAACGGTTTGCATTCACCATACAGGCGGTTTTGATTCAGGTTCAGGCCGACTTGTGGCTGAATCCGGATACGCTGTCACTTTCCATTATCTCGCTGATCACACGGCTGTGGATCATTTTGTTCAGTCTGCTCACGCTGTATGCCCTGCTGGACGCCCTGTTGAGTATCTCCCGCATGTACCGCGCATTCCGGGAACTGCCGCTGCGGGGTATTTTCCAGAGCATCAAGCTCATTACCGCCCTGCTTGCCATTGTGTTCGGAATATCCACCATTATCGGAAAATCCCCGGTAATCCTGTTCAGCGGTCTGGGGGCCATGACCGCGGTGCTGATGCTGGTATTCAAAGATCCCATCATGGGGCTGGTGGGCGGCATCCAGTTATCCGCCAACCGCATGCTCAGTGTGGGCGACTGGCTGGAAATGCCCAAATACGGGGCGGACGGGGATGTCATCGATGTCACATTGACATCGGTGAAAGTCCAGAACTGGGATAAAACCATCACCACCATTCCCACCTATGCCTTGATATCGGATTCGTTCAAAAACTGGCGGGGAATGCAGGAATCCGGAGGCCGGCGGATCAAGCGCAGCATCCGCATTGATATGACCAGTGTCCATTTTCTTTCTGAAGCGCAAATAAAATCGCTTCGAAATGTGTCCCTGCTCACCGATTACATCGATGCCCGCCTGGATGAGATCGCCCGTCACAATGCCGACCAGGATCTGACCTGCCCTGTCAACGGCCGGAGACTGACCAACCTGGGGACTTTCCGGGCCTACCTGACCCGGTACCTGCGCAACCATCCCGGAATTCATCCG
>CALGAJ010000396.1 GCA_937951975.1 uncultured Desulfotignum sp. | reverse complement strand
CCATCTTTTAATGCCTTTGATCTCGGTGGGCGTGGATGCCATGGCCGCCAGGTCCACGGCTGTAAAGTCTTCTTCGGTCAATGCGGACAGGGTCTTTGCCACGTCGGCCATGGACTGGGGGCGGAGCGCCGGATCATCGGCCAGCATGGATTTCAAAAGCATTTCCGCCTTTCTGGGAAGCAGCACCTGGTCGATTTCGGCGATATAATCGGCAGAGGTGTGCGTCGCGGTCAACAGCTCCACGAAAATTTTTCCCAGAGACCAGATGTCGGTTCGAAAATCAAGCGGCCGCCGGTTGACAATATCCGGGTGGCAGGACAGCAGGTGCTTGAGCATGGGGCTTGGCCGGACGATGCTGGGATCCAGAAACCGGGACAGCTTGTAGTCGATTTTAATCTTAAGCTTCCCGGCCGGGGTTTTATACACAATGATGTCATCTAAAATGAGATGGGGGATGATCTGACCGATCCGGTGGAGTCCTTCCAGGATCACGGCGATCCGGTGGAACAGGGCAAAGGCCGTGTTGAGATCGTCCAGGGTGCCGGCGGACAGCAGGTTTCCCCAGCTTTCCGCATCGATCCATTCACTGACCCGGTACCACAGCCCGTCCGAAGACTGGAGAATATCCAGGTGCTTGACGAAATAATCCTCGGGCAGTTTTTTCAGGGCTTCCAGTTCCCGTTTCAGCCGCTGGGCCACGGCCTCATCCACCCCGGACCGGGGGGTGAAGATCCGGATCATGACCGGTCTGGTTTCCTTAGCTTTCAGGGCTTTGCATAAAATACTGGAATAGCCTTCGTGCAGGATCTCTAAGATGCGGTAATCGTCCACATGGGTTCGGCCCTCCCCGACCCCGTTCCCACAGGTCGGACAGATCATGATCGATTCCGCCACGGGCTGGCCGCAGGAGGGACATAATTTCATGGGTCACCTTTGGAAAAAGGTTGCCGGATGGACTGCAAAGTCTCTATATACAGAAACATAAACGATCAACAGATAAAAATCAAGATATGCTGAAAACCTGTTTGACGGTTGGCTGAATCAGCCGTTTTTTTACGTCGGTTCAACGAAAAAAGCCATGCATTTTAAGGGTTTTTACCTATTGCTTTTTTAAATGTCTTTGACTATACAAAGACAAAGCAGTTTCTCCCGTCGGCCTCAATCCCTGTAACCGACAGAGCGGAGCTGTCTTTTTCATGCCGATCTTCCCCCTGTCTGCTCTCCCCGGCCGGGCCGCCCTGTATCTGCGACATCTGCTGAACCCTGTCTGATAAAACCAGTAAGTCCAGAATTTTAGACATATCGGTTGAAGATGCATGAGACAGGCGGATTCGACACAATAGCAACCTCAGACAAAAGGAAACAATGATGAGTGAAAAAACACACCTTTACGTATTATGGACCAGTGATAACCTGATCACCGCAGAAAAAATGGTATTTATGTATACGGTCAACTCGCTTGTTCACGGCTGGTGGGAACAAGTGACCCTGATTATCTGGGGGGCGACCGCCAGACTGGTGAATGACAACCCGGATATCCAGGAACAGATCAAAAAGGCCCAGGACGCGGGGGTTCACGTCACCGCCTGCAAGGCCTGTGCCGATCAGCTGGGCGTGACGGAAACACTGGAAAAACTCAATATCGAGGTCAAATACTGGGGTGTCCCGTTAACGGAAGTGTTAAAGAACGGAGAAAAACTGCTGACCATCTGAAAAAGCCGGTTACCATTGCTTTAAGGAGAACAAAATGAACATACCGATGTATCAGGTTGACGCGTTCACATCCACCGTATTTTCCGGTAATCCGGCCGCTGTCTGCCTGCTGGACACATGGCTTGACGATACCATCCTGCAGGCGGTTGCCGCTGAGAACAACCTGTCCGAAACCGCTTTTCTGGTTCAAAACACCACCGGTTTTGACCTCAGGTGGTTTCCCCCGGTCACAGAAGTGGCCCTGTGCGGCCATGCCACACGGGCCAGCGCGTTTGTGAAGTTTTTCTGCCGGCACTGAAACAAAGATACGATCCTTTTTGACACCCGCCACAGCGGACAGCTGACGGTTGCCCGAAAGGGGGATCTCCTTGAAATGGATTTTCCGTCCCGCCCCCCAGCCGCCTGTGAGCCGTCTGATACCCTCAGCCGCGCCCTGGGTGAGGCGCCCCGGCAGGTGTACAAATCAGCCGAAGACCTGATGGCCGTATTTGACAGCGAAACCACCGTGGCCGGAATGCAGCCGGATGTGGCCCTGCTGGCACAGCTGGACTGCCGTGGAATCATTATTACGGCGCCGGGAAATCACTGCGATTTTGTATCCCGGTTCTTTGGGCCAAAGGTGGGCGTTCCCGAAGACCCGGTGACAGGCTCTGCCCACTGCGTGTTGATTCCCTTTTGGGCCTCTAAGCTGGGCAAAAATGACCTTCATGCCCGGCAGGTTTCCAAAAGGGGCGGAGAGCTGTTCTGCCGGCTTGCCCGGGATCGTGTCAGAATTGCCGGCCGTGCCGCCCTCTATCTGGAGGGGATGATAACGATTTGAATCATTGTTTTCCCCTTGACAT
>CALGAJ010000395.1 GCA_937951975.1 uncultured Desulfotignum sp. | reverse complement strand
GGGCAGCTGTCCCGGCTGCAGCCGGATTTGGCGCAGACCGTCTCAGAGCAGGCGGCACCACAACAGGCAGCCCGGGTACAATCTGCCACGGTATTGCTGGACCCGGCGCAGGCGGCATTTTCAGCCGGATGGGGGCAGGGTGGGATGCCGGAAGCCCTGGGACCTGATATCAGGGACTGGAACTCTTTTTTGATCAGTTCCAGCTCGCTCTGATGGCTGAACAACTCAATCTGAAGGGCTTTGTGTTTCCGCATCAGTGCCTGGTGTGCCTTTTGTTCCCGGCGCAGGTCCCGGGTCAGGGCCTGGATCTGTTCCTCGGAATGCCGGTTTTCAGCATCGTTCCGGGTGCCGCCGGAAGGTTCCGGCCGCATCTGCTGCACCTGTAAAATCAACTGCCGGTTTCGGGTCTCAAGGGTTCCAATAACCCTGGCATCGGCTTTTCGTGTTTTGCTCATCTCCTTGAGTGCCCGGCTTTTTTCGGCCAGTTTCACCTTTTCCCGGTCCAGCCGTTCCGTCATCATTTCAAGTTGCCGGCGGACATTGAAGATTTCGGTCATGTTGGCATGGGCCTGCATATGCACCTCGCCGGCAACGTCCGAAAGCAGTTCCAGGCTGGTCTTTTTGTAAGACACAATGGCATAGAACAGCGGCCCCACATCACCGGTTTCAAGGTGCGATGCCCACAGTGCCCGGATGTCGAGTTCCCTCATGCCGGTAACCCTGGCCATCTGCCGGGCGGACTGGTTTTGGATGAAATTGTTCACTTTCCGGGAAACATTGTTTTCACCTTCCAGCTGGCGCATGATTTTCTGGTGATATTCATAGGGTTTCATGGATTTGACATCATAACCGCATTTTTTCAGAATGGACCGGTGCTTTTCAACGCTGAGCATGGCCCCTGCCACCGGACATTTGGTGTGATCCGGAATTTTCCAGATGGGAAGAAACTGGTCTGATGTGTCTGACATGATCGAAACCTCCTCGGTTGATTTGAGACAAATTCAATAAATGTATATTACATAAAACAATTTCATGTCAATATAAAAAAATTAGTCAAGGCTAAAAATTTTGCCACCTCATGGTTGACAAATTGCTGTTTGCGCGTAAAGTTTATTTGTAACATGGAAAAATCAGACATCCCATTGAGTCTTCAATTTAATGCCGGAGGCAATCCGGGTGTGAAAAGAACTGGCCCCCGGGTTGTTCATCAAAGAAAAGGAGGATCTTGTAATGAGAGTTTTAGTCGTGTTTTATTCCACCTATGGACATGTGTACCAGATGGCCCAAGCTGTTGCAGAGGGGGCGCGCCAGGTGAAGGGGAGTGACGTGGAGATCCGGCAGGTGCCGGAAACCCTTCCGGATGAGGTACTGGCAAAGATGGGGGCCACAGAGGCAAAAAAAGCGTTTGCCCATGTGCCGGTGTGCACGGTGGAAGAACTGGTGGATGCGGATGCCGTGATTTTCGGGACCCCGACCCGGTTCGGTAACATGTGCGGCCAGATGCGCCAGTTTCTGGATGCCACAGGTCAGCTGTGGGCCAACGGATCTCTCATCGGCAAGGTGGGAAGCGTATTTGTGAGTACCGCCACCCAGCACGGGGGCCAGGAATCCACGATTCTGTCTTTCCACACCACGCTGCTGCACCACGGGTTTGTGGTGGTGGGACTGCCTTATTCATTTCAGGGCCAGATGCGCATCGATGAGATCACGGGCGGCTCCCCCTATGGCGCATCCACCATTGCCGGGGGAGACGGGGCAAGGCGGCCTTCTGAAACGGAGCTGGAAGGGGCCCGGTTCCAGGGAACACATGTGGCACAAATTACCGCTAAACTGGTCGGTTGATCATCATTGATGCGCATCGATCGGTATCAAGGAAGCATCATGCATCTAAGACCAGTGATCCTGGCGGTGTTTATCGCGCTTTTGCCGGGTCTCGGCCTCGGCGATGAGCCAAGGTTGAAAATTCATGTCAGCGTGCTGCCTCAAAAATTTTTTGTTGAGCAGATCGCCCGGGACCTGGCTGACGTGGATGTGCTGGTATCCCCCGGCAAAAGCCCGACCACGTACTCACCTTCTCCGGATCAGATCCGGCGGTTGGCCCGGGCTGATGTGTATTTCAGAATCGGTGTGCCTTTTGAAAATGGTTTTTTGCATAAACTGGCATCCATGGCCCCGGACATCCAGGTGGTGGATACCCGGAAAGGGATCAAGCTCAGGGATATGCAAGCCCATATTCACGAAAAAGAGGAACCGGG
>CALGAJ010000394.1 GCA_937951975.1 uncultured Desulfotignum sp. | reverse complement strand
TGCGGGACCGGCATGGGGACCATGGCCTGCATGCTCAAAAAGATGGGGTATGAGGTGACCGGATCGGACCACCGGGTGTATCCGCCCATGAGCGATGTTCTGGCGGACAACGATATTCAGCTGTTTGACCGGTTTGACCCGGCCAACCTGGATGATTCACCGGATCTGGTGATCATCGGCAATGCCGTGACCCGGGACAATCCCGAAGCCGCCGCGGTTCTGGACAGGCAGATTCCTTATCTGTCCATGCCCCAGGCCGTGAACCGGTTTGTTGCCGCCGGAAAAAAGATCATTCTGATCACCGGTACCCACGGTAAAACCACGACCGCTGCTATCATGGCCCATATCCTTACCGTGGCGGGGCTGGATCCCGGGTTCATGATCGGCGGGATTTTAAAGGATTACCAGTCCGGGTTCCGGATCGGCAACGGGGAATACATGGTCATTGAAGGCGATGAATATGATACCGCCTTTTTCGACAAAGACGCCAAATTCATGCATTATGATCCGTTCATCACGATCATGACCGGTGTAGAATTCGATCATGCCGATATTTTTAAGGATCTGGATCATGTCAAATCAGTGTTTGCCCGGCTGGTGTCAAAAGTGGGGGATACCAGTGTTCTGATCGCCTGCAAAGACAGCCCCCATCTGATGGATATTCTGGCAGGTCAAACGAAAAACCCTGTTTTTTACGGATCTGACGGCGACTGGACATATGCGGATATGATTCAGGCGGATCATCAGACCCGGGCCCGGATTCAGGGCCCGGAATCGTCTTATGAAATTGAAACCCGGTTGCCCGGGCATCACAACCTGATGAATTTTCTGGCCTGTGCAGCGGCGGCTCATACCCTGGGCATCAGCACAGAAATGGTGAGGCAGGCCATGGCATCGTTTTCCGGCATCCGGCGCCGCCAGGATGTCCGGGGGGTTAAAAACGGCATCACGGTCATGGATGATTTTGCCCATCATCCGTCTGCGGTGGCAGCCACGATCCGGGCAGTAAAACCGTTTTATCACCCGGGCCGGGTCATTGCCGTGTTTGAGCCCCGCACCAACACCTCCATGCGCCGGTTTTTCCAGGACACGTATCCTGCCGCATTTACCGAAGCGGATCTGGTGTGTATCTGCAATCCGGCCGTTAAAAAAAATATACCTGAAAATGAGCGGTTTTCCCCTGAAAAACTGGTGTCGGATATCAATGACCTCGGGGTGGAAGCCCATCATTTTCCCGACACAAACGGGCTGCTGTCTTTTCTGCCTTCCCGGCTGATCTCCCGCGATCTGGTGCTGATCATGTCCAACGGCGGATTTGACAATATCCATACCCGACTGCTTGACGCAATTAAATGAAATAGCAAGGAGAGATAGATGATGCAAAACGATCTCAGGGTTGAATGGGATGAGGGATTCAGTGTGGATGTGGTAGAGATCGACACCCACCAGAAAAAAATGTTCGACCTTTTCAATGAACTCATTGATTTGAAACAGAAAAAAGCGGAAGCCAAGGCCATTGCCAACATAATTACGGAAATCAACGATTACGGCAAACTGTATTTTGCCGAAGAAGAGAAAATTCTCAGGAAGCGGGAATATCCGGACCGGGAAATACACGCCAGATATCATCGGCGATTTGTCCGGAATGCTCTCAACCTGCGCCGGGAAATTACGGAAGATGTGAATAATCTGAGCCTGGACGCCATTGTCTCTCTCCGGGACTGGCTGATTGAACACATCCTGACCAATGACTCGATGTATGTGCCTTTTTTGCGCATTCACCGGTATGTTGAAGAGGCATCCGGAAAATAGCGACATCCTGAACCGGCTGGATCCCATGGACCGGTTCAAAATTTTTATATGCCCATAATATTCGGTGAATCCAAAACATTACAAATTAATCATGTTTGTGAAAAAATTTTGCACAGACCGGGACATTCTGCTATAAACGACCGGTCTGTGGGACAGATGATCATGATCGCGGGGTATTCAACGGAGATACAGGGGTGGTTCTCCGGAATAAACAAGGTCTTGTGGCAGGATTCAGAATGGAAGACGGCATGATCCGGAAAAAAATGGTGATTCGTGGAGGTATGAATTGAAAAACAAAGACGGTATTTCCCGTCAGATCTGGGTATTTTTTTGTTCCGTTAAACTAACCGTGTATCTTCTGGTTCTGCTGGCAGTCACCTCGATTATCGGGACGGTGGTGCTTCAGAACGGATCCCCCCAGCAGTATGTGAACCTTTATGGGGAGGGGGGCTACAACCTGATTCAGGTGTTTGACATCGATGACATGTATCATGCCTGGTGGTTTCTGCTGCTGCTGCTGCTTTTGTGCATCAACATCACGGTCTGTTCCGTGGAGCGGTTGTCCCTGTTATGGAAAACCATTTTTCCGGACCGGGTCCGTTTCAATGTCAACCGGTATCTGACGTCAAAATCCAGTCAGACTGTCGATTCGGCATCTTCGGTCAAGCAGTTGATCGAGCCCTGTGAACGCTGGCTTGCCAGAAAGGCGGGTCCGGTCACCCGGCAGACCGATGGCCGGACCACGTATCTTTATGCGGAAAAAGGACGATGGACCCGGTTGGGAGTGTTTGTGGTGCATGCCAGTGTGCTGCTTCTTCTGGCCGGCGCCTTGATCGGTGCGGTTTTCGGGTTCAAAGCCAATGTTCGCATCGATGAGGGAACCCAGACCGGCCGGGTGTTTGAGAGTAAAACCAGACAACCCATGACACTGGATTTCATCATCCGGTGCAATGAATTTGAAGTGTCATTTTACGAGAACGGGGCCCCGGAAGAATTCCGTTCAAATCTCACGATCATTGAAGACGGAAAAGAAAGCCTGACCACCGATATCCGGGTCAATCACCCGCTGCGATACAAGGGGATCAATATTTTTCAGTCCTCTTACGGCACGGCCTCGCCTGACACGGTGACGATGCAGATCGTTGACAATCAAAGCGGTGAAGAAATCAATCGCGACATCCGGATCGGCGAAACCATTGAGCTGCCGGACGGGGCAGGGCAGTTCACGCTTCAGGGATTTCTTCCCCATTTTGAGTTCCAAAACCATGATCTGGGCGAAACGTTTTTCGGGCTGGTGGCCCTGGCCGGGAAAACCGGTTTTCAGATCGGGATGCCCATGCAGTTCCCCACATTTGACAAGATGCGAAAGGGCCGGTTCACCTTTGTGGTGACCGATTTTGAAAAACGGTATTATACCGGACTTCAGGTCACCAAAGACCCGGGCGTATGGTATGTTTACGCCGGATTCATTCTGATGATTCTGGGATGCTGGGTTACTTTTTTCATGTCCCATCAATCATTTCTTCTCACGCTGGCACCCCGGAATGACGGGCAGACCCGGGTGGTTTTGTCAGGCAAATCCAGCCGCAACAGCCGGAGCATGACATTGAAGATCAAACAAATGGCGACCCGCCTGGAAAATCTATTAAACAAGGGTGAATCAATATGAACAGTGCGTTTGCGTTGTCTTCGACCACTTTTTTGTACGGCCTGGCAATGGTGTGTTATGTCGGGGCGTTTGCTTTTAAGAAAAAAATGCCTGCCACCGCCGGGTTTTATGTGCTGGTGCTTGGACTGGTTCTGAATACGGCCGGGATCGGACTGCGGTGGGTGGAATCGTACCAGATGGGGATTGGCCGGGCCCCGTTTTCAAACATGTATGAATCCCTGGTCTTTTTTTCCTGGACCATGGCCGCATTGTATCTGTATGTGGAGATCAAATACAAGGAACAGGGGTTCGGGGTGTTTGTGTCGCCCTTGATTTTTCTGGCCATTGCCTATGCCTCGTTTGACCCGAGTATGAGTGCCAAGATCAATCCGCTGATACCGGCATTGAAAAGCAACTGGCTCATTGCCCATGTGGTGACCTGTTTTCTGGGGTATGCCGGATTCGCCCTGGCTTTCGGGCTCAGCCTCACCTATTACGTGAAACCCGGGAAACCGGGTCAGCACTCGATTTTCTCACGACTGCCGGACGGAGAGGTCATTGATGAACTCACCTACCAGATGGTGGTGTTCGGATTTCTTTTTCTGACCATCGGCATCATTACCGGGGCGGTCTGGGCCAACTCCGCCTGGGGCAAATACTGGTCCTGGGATCCCAAGGAAACCTGGTCGCTGATCACCTGGTTCGTGTATGCCATTTTCCTGCACCTGCGGCTGATGCGGGGCTGGCATGGCCGAAATCTGGCACTGGTGTCCATCACCGGTTTCATCGCGGTGCTGTTCACCTATTTCGGGGTCAATTTCCTGCTGTCCGGACTTCACAGTTACGGCTGATCGTTTGTTTAAAACCCGGTTGCGGACGGGGCTCATGCCTTTGCCTGATACCCGTCCGCAACCGGGTTGTCCTTCCTGTTTCCCGCCTCATTTTATCTTGACAAGAATTTCAGATATTACTATAGATTAACGCGAATTGTGCTGTGTGAACACCAATTGTATCCAGTGGGGCCCACTGGCTGCAAACAGATATGTCCCGGCAAGTGCCTGGATAAAAAGGGTATAGTAAACATCAACTTTTTAACATGGATGGGGTTTTCATGAGTGAAATAGAAAACAAAACTGAACACGGTTCCATGGATGGTGCGACAGCAGGCACTGCCGGTGACCCGAAAAATGACACAGGCCTGGGGCTGGGTGTCATTTTTTTTATTGTGGCATTTCTGATATGCTTCCTGTCCGGCTGGCTCCTGTTCCCCAAACTGCTCTATTCCAAACACGAGCAACCTTTTAATTTCGACCATGTGCTCCATGTGGAGGAAACCGGGGACTGTGAATCCTGTCATTATCTCCGGGACGACGGCACATTTTCAGGGATTCCCAAAACTGAATCCTGTCTGGACTGCCACACGGATGAACCCATGGGTGATACAAAAGATGAGGCCATATTCGCAGCCGAATATGTGGCTAAAGAACAGGAGGTTCCCTGGTATGTATATGCCCGGCAGCCGGATTGTGTTTTCTTTTCCCATGCCGCCCATATCAATGCCGCGGGTATGGACTGTAAATCCTGTCACGGCCCCATCGAGGAAACCAGAACATCCCGGCCCTATGAGGAAAACCGACTTACCGGCTACAGCCGTGATATATGGGGCAAAAATATCTGGGGCATCAAGAAGAATCCCTGGGACCGCATGAAAATGAATGACTGCGCGGTGTGTCATGAGAAGGAAACCGGCCACAAAGGGTATTGCTTCCAGTGCCACAAATAGACCATACACAAGAATTCAAAACTTTATAGAGGATGTTACATATGAAAGTTGACAGACGAAGCTTCTTGGGATTGGGAATCGGCGCAGTTGCAGGCATTGCCATCTCCCCTGTAGGAGCCAAGCTCACGGATGATTTTTCCATCTGGACACAGAACTGGCCCTGGACACCGGTACCGCCGGACGGAGAAGTGTCCTATGACCGGACCGTATGCCATTTATGCCCCGGTGCCTGCGGTATCTCAGTAAGAAAAATCGACGGACGGCCGGTGAAAATTGAAGGTCTGGACCCTTATCCGGTGAACAACGGCGGGGTCTGTCTGCATGGGATTGCCGGACTTCAATACCTGTATGATCCCAGCCGGGTGAAATCGCCTTTGAAAAGAGTCAACAACCGGTTCGTGCCCATTACCTGGGATGAGGCCCTCACCATGGTTGCAGGCAGACTGGGTGAACTTCGAAGCGATCAACAACCGGAATCTTTGGCCTGTATCACCGGATCGGGTCAGGGGTCGGTTCCGGGCCTTTTCAAACATTTCATGGCGGCATTCGGTTCTCCCAACTGCCTGACCATGCCGGATCTTGAATCCTGGCTGGTCCGGACGGCAAAAACCCTGCACGGCGATGAATATACCCTGGGATTTGATATTGACAACTCCGATTTTATCTTAAGTTTCGGTGCCGGGGTGATTGACGGGTGGGGATCTCCAGTGGCATGTATCCAGGCCATGGGCAGCAGAAGACAGCGGGAAGCCACCCTGATTCAGATCGAACCCCGGCTTTCCAATACCGCTGCCGGTGCTGACCGGTGGATTCCCATCAATCCGGGCACTGAGGCGGACCTGGCCATGGGCATGTGCGCGGTTCTGCTCAAGGAGAACCTGTTTGATCCGGTATTTGCTCAGGGGTTCACCGGTGGATTCATGCGGTTTACCGCCATGGTGCAAAAAGAATATCCCCTGGACAAGGTGGCTGCTGTCACCGGCATCAGCGCATCAGACATCCAGAAAACCGCCATCGCATTTGCCAAGGCGAAAATGCCTGTGGCCCTGCCGGGGAAAGGACGCGGTGAAGGGGCTCAGAATCTCAAGGAATTTGCAGCGGTTCATACGCTGAACTGTCTGAGCGGCAATGTTAACAAACAGGGCGGGACGTTTGTCAAACCCATGCCGAAATATCTGAGTTTTCCGGACCCGCTCCAGGATACCGTCGCGTTGAAAGGCAGCGCGGCCGCCCCGCTGGCAGGTTCGGTTCAGGAACTGGTGACCCGGGTCGGAAAATCGGGGGAATCACCGGTAAAAGCGCTGATGGTCTATAATGCCAATCCCTGTTTTGCCCTGAATGATCCGTCCGGGGTCCGGGCGGCGTTTGAAAAGATCCCGTTCAAGGTCTGTGTGACATCGTTCATGGATGAAACCGCCATGGTATCGGATGTGATTCTGCCGGTATCCACGTTTCTGGAACGTATGGAGGATGTGCCTTCAACAGCCGGCCTGGCCGCAACCGTGGTGGGGCTTTCAAAACCCATGGTAAAGCCGGTGTTCAATACCCGCAGTCCCGGAGACGTGGTGATTGGAATGGCCAGAGCCCTGGGCGGTGACATGGCCAAAAGTTTTGCCTGGGACAGTTATGAGACCTGCCTGAAACAGGTGACCTCAAAAATATGGGGTCCCCTGGCCCGGAGAGGTCATGTGGTGCTGTCTGAGAATCCGCCGGTCGGATCCGTGGAAACGGATTTTGAGTTTCTGGCGGAAAACCCTGAGACGATGAAACCGGAAGGCGATCTGGAATTCACTCTGATTCCCATCGATAATTTCCGGGTGCCGCCCACGGTACCGGCACCTTCTCCATTTGCCATCAAAACAGTGTCCGACCGGATTCTCAAAGGAACGGACATGTTTGTGGAAATCAATCCCCAATCCGCCAAAAATCTGAAAGACGGCGGATTTGTCACGTTGACAACTTCTGCCGGATCCTTTCCGGTGCGGGTGCATTTCAATGACGGGATCATGCCCGGTGTCATCGGTATGGTCAAAGGCCTTGGACACATGCTGGACAACAAATATGTGTCAGGCAAAGGGGTGAACATCAATGCATTGATTTCACCGAAAATCGAGCCGGTTTCAGGCATGGATGCCGCTTTTGGCATAAAAGCCGGAATTTCAAAGGCCTAAACGGATGTGGATAACTTTTCAAAGAGGTTCTGATGATACACGATAAAAAAGCACACAAATACGGCATGGTGATCGATCTGGACAAATGTACCGGGTGCGGTACCTGTGCGGTCTCCTGCATGTCTGAGAACAATGTGCCGTTCAAGGAGGATGAGTCCGACAAAAAGGACAGCATCACCTGGATGCGGGTTTACCGGCTGACCAATAATAGACCGTTCCCGGATACTGAGGTGGCATTTCTGCCCAGGCCCTGCCAGCACTGCGGCGGCAAGGGCGATCACGGGCATTCTCCCTGCGTGTCGGTCTGTCCGGCCACTGCGACCGATTACGGATATGATACCGGGATTGTTTCCCAGATTTACACCAGATGTTTCGGATGCCGGTACTGCATGGCAGCCTGTCCGTATCACGCCCGGTATTTTAACTGGTGGGATCCGGTTTGGCCCGAAGGTATGGAAAAATATCTGAGCCCCAATGTATCCCCGCGGATGCGGGGGGTGGTGGAAAAATGCAGTTTCTGTTATCACCGGTATCAGCTGGCACGGGAAAAAGCCTATGCAAACGGGTCGGATGAAATCCCAGAAGCGGATTACCAGACCGCCTGCACCACAGCGTGCCCTGCCGGCGCTATTGTTTTCGGTGATTTGAACAATCCCTCTCACAAGGTTCATCAGATTGTCAAACCGGACCCGCATCCGGATCCGCTGAATCCGGATGTGGTGGGAAAATCCAGAAATCCCAAAGTATTCCGGCTGCTGGAACGGCTCGGAACCAATCCCAAGGTGTATTACATGTCTGAACGGGAATGGGTCCGCAAGCTGGGAGACCACTATCTGGACGGGGAATGGGACAAAGTGAAAAATGTCTATGGGTCGGCTTCCCATGAATAGAAAATCCAAAATCGATGTGAGGAGTAATTGAATATGGATGCTGCATTAATACCTGAAGGTGCAAAACGGTGTTCATTCCCCAAATTCATGCTGGGGATCGCCATTGTGGGGGCTGTCCTGCTCTGGGGCGTTTATGCCATGCTGCTGTGCTGGTTCAAGGGATTGAACCAGACCAACATGAACGATTATTACGGGTTTGCCCTGTGGATCTGGGCGGACCTGGCAGTGATCGCGGTGGGAGGCGGCGCTTTTTTTACCGGATTGCTCAAATATATTTTTAAAATTGATGAATTGAAAAACATTATCAACTTTGCCGTGATCATCGGGTTTATCTGCTACAGCTCCGCCCTGCTGATTCTGGCGATCGATATCGGACAGCCGTTGCGGGGATGGTTTATTTTCTGGCATGCCAATGTGCATTCCATGCTCACGGAAGTGGCGTTCTGTCTGTCCTGCTATTTTGCGGTGCTGACCATTGAGTTCATTCCCAATATCCTGGAAAACCGGCAGCTCAACAAGGTGCCTTTTTTCCATCATCTGGCCCATAACATGCACGGTGTGATGGCTATTTTTGCCGCCACCGGTGCGTTTTTGTCCTTTTTCCATCAGGGGTCTTTAGGCGGGGTGGCCGGTGTCATGTACGGCCGTCCGTTTGCCTTCCGGGAAGGGTTGCTGATCTGGCCCTGGTCGTTTTTTCTGTTCACCTGGTCGGCTGCGGCTTTCGGTCCCTGCTTCACCCTGCTGGTGACCCGGATCACCGAAACCGTGACCGGTAAAAAACTGGTCAAGGACAATGTGGTTCATCTGCTGGCCAAAATTTCCGGATGGATGATTTTTACCTATATGATCGCCAAAATCATCGATACCTGGTACTGGGCATACTATACGGCACCGGGCCTGGGGTTTGAGCTGAGCCATTTTTATACCAGTAACGGGTTTTACGGGTATTGGATTCTGGTGGCGGAAGTGATTGTCTGCGGCGTGATTCCGGGCCTTTTGCTTATCAACAAGTCCACCCGGGAAAACCCCACTTTCAGACTGATCGCCATTGTTCTGGCGGTCATCGGCGTGTGTATCAACCGGTGGGTCATGGTGCTTCAGATTATGGCGGTCCCGGTCATGCCCTTTGATACCTGGGCATTGTATATCCCGTCATGGCAGGAAGTGGCCACCACCATTCTGCCGGTGGCCTACGGCATCATTTTGATTGCAGTGGCATACCGGTATCTGCCGGTATTTCCCCAGGAACTGGAACTGAACCGTCTGCCCGAGGCCCGGGAATCCTAAGAAAGGAGAAAAAATATGTTTCCATTTATTTTCGAGTGGGTATGGGACATCGGCCATATGCTGTTTTTCGGTGGTTTCTGGTATGCCATCGGCATCCTGGGTGCCGGAATGACCTACTGCATCGTCAAATCCGCCATCGACACCATGAACGATACCGGAGACAATCATCACTGATTGATCCGTTTGACCACAGTTGCCCGTTCCTTGACCCCGGCCCGGTTCTGAAGCACGGAACCGGGCCGGTTTTTTTGTCTGGAAGGACTATTCAGGAAAAACGGAGGAGCCGGGTGGATGAGCCCGGTTTATTTTTTCGGAGCCGCCACGATCCAGTACACGGCCCAGGCAACGATCACCGGCACCAGGGCGATGACCGCCGCTTTCAGCATGTGTCCTTCCCAGGGCTTGATCAC
>CALGAJ010000393.1 GCA_937951975.1 uncultured Desulfotignum sp. | reverse complement strand
TTTGCCGATGTGGATTACTGGAATTCACATCAACTGGAATGGGCGGAAAAATGGGACCGGATCATTGCCGGTGCCTGATTGGCACAACACAGTATGACACAGCGCTCCCGGCGGCATTCTGCCGCCGGGGACCTGATTTTATCGATATAAACGGGAGAACACTGGTTTGACACAAGCAAAAGACCCGGCCTTTGTCAGATTCAAGGGCATTGAAAAACGGTTTGGTGATCTGGTGGCGGTTCAGCCCATGGATCTGGATATTCCCGAAGGATCCTTTGTCACTCTGCTGGGCCCGTCCGGCTGCGGGAAAACCACCCTGCTGAGGATGCTGGCCGGCCTGGAGACACCCACCCGGGGAGACATCTTTATCAAGGGAACGCGCATCAACGATACCCCGATCCACAAACGGAACCTGGGCATGATTTTCCAGAACTATGCGCTGTTTCCCCACAAAACGATTTTCGACAATGTGGCGTTCGGCCTGAAGTACCGGGATGTGTCCAAAACCGAAATGAAGGAAAAAGTGGAAAAAGCGCTGGAAACTGTTCGGCTGCCCGGTGTGGGTAACCGGATGCCCTCCCAGCTGTCCGGGGGGCAGCAGCAGCGGATCGCCCTGGCCCGGGCCATTGTGATCGAACCGGATGTGCTGCTCATGGATGAACCCTTGTCCGCCCTGGATGAAAACCTGAGAGAAGACATGCGCCGGGAAATCGACAACCTCCAGATGGAACTGGGGGTGACCACGATTTTTGTCACCCATGACCAGAGAGAAGCGTTGTCCATGTCCGACAAGGTGGTGGTGATGAAAAACGGGTATATTCAACAGGAAGGGGAACCTGAAGAGGTTTACAACAATTCCGTCAACCATTTTGTGGCGGATTTTTTAGGGCACTCCAATTTTCTGGCAGCCCAGGTAAAAACCCGCAAAAATGACATTTATGAAGTGGAACTGGCCGACGGCAGCACTTGTCTGGCCAGTCCGGTGGGAGATTTTGAAGAAGGGGAAAAAGCGGAAATCGTGATCCGGGCACAAAAAATGACCCTGGGGTATCAAAAAGATTTTGTGCAGGAAAAGGGGATGAATTATTTTTTCGGCAAAATCAAGGACCGCAGCTATATGGGAGGAGAAGTCAGTTATTTTGTGGAAATTGCCGGCGGCCAGCTGCTGCATGTGATCAATTTTGTCAAGCGGACCCCGTATCGCCGGAAAGATGAGGTCTATATCCGGGTGGATCCGTTCCACTGCCGACTGTTGAAACAAGAAACAATAACGTAAAACCGGTTAACCCGGCGATTTTTACAGACAGTAACCAAAGAACGGAGAACATTCAGCGCCGTTCTCACAGGAGATTTGCGCGAAATATTTAGGAGGCAATGAATATCCAGTGACCGAACCGTTACATCAAAGCCCCATCCGAGGCAGTTTCATGGGGATCAAAAAGACGCTGGATCCGGAAGCCAGCTACATCATTTTTGAAAACGATTTGACACTGGGCGAAGAATCCATTTTTGATCCGTCTCATATGGCATATACCTATTTTAAAACCCATGCCTTCACCTGGAAAAAGGTAGTGGACGAAACCCTTCAAAGAGAGTATCTGGTGGTATGCATCGGGACGGGCAAAGAAGATGAAGTGCTGGGCCAGGTCATGGGATACGGTTTTCCCAGAGAAACGGTCTATTATTTATACAAGGCAAAAGAGGCGTGACATGAAAACAGACAGAAACATATCAGACACCACCCTGGACATCCGGTTTGAATTTTCCGGGGAACAAAAATCCGTCAAACTCTCCCAACTGGAGGAAGGCGCCTGGACATTTCTGGAAATCTACGGCAATGCCCAGTTCTGCGGCAAAGAATTTGCCGATATCATCCAGCAGGGCAGCGGCCGGGCCAAATGGGAGAACCTGCTGGCGGCCACCGGATTTGACGGTTATCCGGAAGATTTCTTTAAAACCGTTCTCTCCGCCATTGCCAAAGGCGAAGGCCAGACCCTGGCCCTGAACGGGGTGACCCTGCCCCATATCCTGCTGGTGGCCTTTCTGGAACAGGTAATTCCCGGCCATGGATATGTGTCGGTGAAAAGTACGGATCAGCTCATTTCCCTGGCCAACCACAATATTCCAGAAACAGACCGGGACGATATCCAGAAAGTCATTGAAAAATATCCGGTCCGCCTGTCCCGGCACACCATCCGGCAGATGATGGTGTCCAGGGATGTGGCCTACCAGTATCTGCCGTTTGTGGAGGAACTGGACAACGTGGGCCACACCAACACCTGGATCGGTCAGTTCCATGACGGGCTGCTGGAGCAGATGTATCAGAACCGGGTGATCTTTCTGCTCAACATGAGCTGCCCGGTGTACTGCCGGTTCTGCTTTAGGAAGCACAAAGATTTGCGAAAAGAAAAAAACCCCACACCCAAAGAAGTGATGAAGGCGGTGGACCATGTCCGATCCTCCCCGTCCATCAAGGAGATCGTGATTACCGGCGGCGACCCCTTCATGGACAGAAAAAACATGGAAGCCGCCATTGACGGCCTCAAAGAGGTGGACCATGTCCAGACCCTGCGCCTGGCCACCCGCTCCATTGCCTATTATCCGGACCTGTTCCTGGAAAAGGAAGCAGAATACCTCAAATACGTCAAACAGAAAAGTCTGGAGCTGAACCGCATCGGCAAACGCATTGAGGTGGCCACCCATTTCATCCATCCGGACGAGGTGTCCCCGGAAAGTCTGGACATCATCACCGACCTGGTGAATCATGGCATCGCCGTATATATCCAGACCCCGTTTCTGAGCGACTGCAATGACACCGGTCCGGAACTGGTGCGACTGTTCAGTCTGCTGCGGGGGGCCGGGGCGGAACTGCACTATATCTATATTCCGTGCAGCCCCATCCACGGCAACTCCATTTACTGGAAACCCTTGTCCGACGGGATCGACATCGCCCTGCATCTGAGGGCCCATTTGTCCGACCGGGTCATCCCGCGGATCTGCACGGCCACCCCCATCGGGAAAATGGACTGGTTCTCCAGCGGCTGGGCCGTGGAAAAAGTGGCGGATCAGGATTATTTCGTATGGATCCGAACTCCCTACACGCCGGAATATTTCAAGGCGTTTGCGCCGCTGGCCAATTCATTGACCAACATCCGGGTCAATGCCGAAGGCACCATCGACATTCAGTACATGGCTAAAATCGGCAATGACGACTATCTGGTGGGCAACCGGCCTGAAAAAACCGCACCCGTCAACCCGGAAGCACTGCCCGAAGAAGTGGCCCGGCTCAGCACCGCCCTGGCCGAGACCGACCAGACGGCGGGTTCCATGGTGGATACGGGTATAGACGGTGTGTCTCGCCTGCATGAAACCCGGGTAAACATCCATCCCCGGGCGGGTGAGGCGGCATTTGCCTATATCGCCGAAGATCCGCGTATCACGGATGTGCGGGTCACGGGCGAGGCCCTGGATCATCTGTATGAGATACGCGGGATTGCAAAAAGACTGTCGGCTGTCCCCCATGTCAATGCCCTGCGCGTCTGCTCCATGAAACTGGCCACAGATCCCCAGTCTTTCACACGGTCCCGGGTCAATTTTCTGGGAGATGTGAACGCATTGTCCGTGGTCAACCCACTGCGGCTGGAAATTGAAACCTGGTTTATGCTGGCATCGGACCTGACGCCGGATCATACCGTTATCACCCGGCGCCTGAACGGCAAAGGCATCACCGTATACGCCAATGTCCCGCTGCTGGGCGGAGTCAACGACAAAGACACACCGATCCACGAACTGGCCTATGCCCTGAGATGTGCGGGCATCGAATTTCACCATCTGTACGTGGCAGGTCTCCCGGTCCAGATCTCCTGGAACGCAGCCCATCCCGTGGATTCCTACGATGTTGTGGATATCGCCACCATGGTCCGGAGAGAAGGATCCGGCCGGGAAATCCCCCGGTATATCATTGCCACGCCTTTCGGAGAGGTGGACTATGGGCTGACATCCACCCTGATCCGGAAAGGAGATGCCGTGGATGTGGAACTGCGGTGTTATGATGAAACATATTATACGTCCATGGCACCGGGATTCCGGTTTCCGGAAGGAACCGCCATATCGGAAAACGGTCACCCGGTGGTACCCATGCCCGGACTGATCAAAACCAATGATTTTGTGGTTTCCTGAAAAAGGACAAAACAGCATGAAATACCCGTATATTGCGTATTGTGAGGAGATTGACATCTTGCCCGTGTTCAAGGGGTTGACCGGTGACCCGCTGATCGTGGATCTGTCTGTGGGATCACCGGTATTCACTGCCGTGGACATCACAGACCAGCCGGCATTTCAGCACTGGCTGGACCAGACCATGGAAAACCGGCACACCTGGGGACTGGCCTCCTACCTGGAGGACCGGGAAACCATTTTGTCCCGATATCCCCAGATGCGGGAGGAACAGCGGTATTTTCACCTGGGACTGGATATCATCGTCCCCCTGGGAACCCCGGTTTGTGCGCCGTTGAACAGCGTGGTCCAGGAAAGCGGGTATGAAGAAGGCCCGGGCAACTACGGCGGCAATGTGCTGCTGCG
>CALGAJ010000392.1 GCA_937951975.1 uncultured Desulfotignum sp. | reverse complement strand
CACCACATGGGGGAGCGTCTTGGCGTACTCCACGGTGGACGGCACATTGACCACGCTGGAAATATTGGCCCCGCAATGGCACACAAACACGCCAATTCTGGGCTCTTCTCTGGATACATCCCGTTCTTCCGGATACTCCCTTTCCCGGGCCAGTTTACCCCGGCGGAAATCAAGCATCTCCCCCACCCGGGACCCGGCCCCGCTGGCGGAAAAAACCGATTCCGGGATGTCGGTGGGTCCCTGGAACGCGCCGGATACAAAAATACCGGGCCGGCTGGTCTGCACGGGATTGGAAGAATCGATGTCACAGAACCCGTGATCATTGATGTCGATCTGGAATTTGTCCGCAATCTCCTTGTACGCTTTGGGCGGGTTCAGACCCACGGACAGCACCACCATGTCGAACTCTTCTTCCTTGACCCCCTCATCGGCCGTGGCATACCGGATCTTGATGTTCTTGGTCTCCGGGTTTTCGCCGGCCACCGAGGCATAGCTCCGGATGAACCGGGTATCAGGCAGGTCGTCGGCCCGCTGGAAATACCGTTCGAAATCCTTGCCGAATGATCGGATATCGTTGTGGAACACCGTGCATCTGGCATCCGGGTCATGGTCCTTGGTCAGGATCATCTGCTTCTGGGTATAGGTGCAGCACACCCCGGAACAATAGGAGTTGTCCCCGGGGGTCACCCGTCTGGACCCCACGCACTGAATCCAGGCGATATTTTTGGGATGTTTTTTATCACTGCCCCGCCGCACCTCACCGCCGTAAGGACCCGTGGAAGACAGCAGGCGCTCGTAGTCCATGCTGGTGACCACGTTGGTATACTGGGAATACCCGTATTCCTCCCGGGCCGACGGATCAAACGGGGTAATGCCCGACGACAGGATCACCGCCCCCACATTGATTCTTGTCCGGGTGGGTTTTTGCCGGAAATCGATGGCCCCGGTCTGGCACACCCCCCGGCAGATATCGCACTTTTTATCCGACAGGTACAGGCAGGAATCGTCTATGTACGCCACCAGGGGGATGGCTTGTGAAAAATAGACATGCACGGCCTTGTTGTTGGAAATCCCCTGGTTGAACGCATCCGGGTATTCCACGGGACAGTATTCCATGCAGGTGGTGCACCCCGTGCATTTTTCTTCAATAATATATCTGGGGCGGGTTTTCAGGGTGACCTGAAAGTCCCCTTTCTCGCCCTCGATGGTGTCCACTTCCGTGAATGTGAGTACTTCGATGTTGGGATGCCGGCCGACCTCGACCAGTTTGGGTGACAGTATTCACATGGAGCAGTCGTTGGTGGGAAAGGTCTTGTCCAGCTGGGACATGTGCCCGCCGATACTGGGATTCTTTTCCACCAGATAGACGCGGAATCCGGCGGTCGCCAGGTCCAAAGAGGCCTGAATGCCGCTGACGCCGCCGCCCACCACCATCACATCGCCGAAATCTCTGCCGGCAACGCTGTCGGAAAACAGCTGCATTTGTTCTATCGGGAGTATGTCGTTTGCCACTTTTTATCTCCTCATATCGTCATGACAGGCTTCTGCAAAATCCCGGAATACCATCCGGGGGTTCAAAGCATGTCGTTGATGATTTCCGTAATATCCTTGATCTCCAGTACATCCTCATACTCGAGATTCAGACGGCTTTCTTCAAAGTTGGTGATACAATAGGGACACGATGTCACCAGCACTTTGGCCCCCACATCCGTGGCCTGTTTGAGCCGGATGTCTGAAAACCGTTCCGCCTGGGGCGTGTCCATCCAGATCCGGCCCCCGCCCCCGCCGCAGCACAGGCTGTTCTTCCCGTGATCCGCCATCTCCAGCAACGTGAGCCCGTTCACCTTTTCCAGCAGAAGCCGGGGGGCATCGTAAATATTGTTGTGCCGTCCCAGGTAGCAGGGATCATGATAGGTCACGATCTCATCCATCTCTTTGGTCAACGTCAACCGTCCTGAATTGATCAGGTCCAGCAGAAACTCGGACATGTGGATCACTTCGAAGTTCACCATGAACTCCGGGTACTCGTTTTTAAAGGTGTGATAACAATGCGGGGAAGATACCAGGATTTTTTTGACGCCGGCATCGATAAAGGTCTTGATGTTGGTTTTGGCCAGGTCGATGAACACGTTTTCACTGCCGATCTTGCGGATACTCTCCCCGCAGCAGTTCTCCCTGTCCGCCAGGATCCCGAAATCCACGCCCGCGGCATTCAGGATATTGGCCGTAGCCCGGGCCACTTTTTTCATTCGCGGGTCATAGGAAAAATAGCAGCCCACAAAATACAGGACCTCCATGCCCGGCTCGAAGAGCTGGACATCCATGTCTTTGGCCCAGTCCCCCCGGGAGGCGCGTTCCCCCTGGAGGGGGTTGCCCTCGGAAATCACACTGGCCCGGGCGCTTCTGGCCGATTTGACGGACGCGGGAAACACCTCGTATTCCGTGGCCACCCGGCGCAGGGCCTG
>CALGAJ010000391.1 GCA_937951975.1 uncultured Desulfotignum sp. | reverse complement strand
TCCTATTCCCGGCCCCATTATTATCTCTGGTATGCCATCCTTATCCTGACGGTGCTGGTTTTTCTGGCGGGAAGCGGCCTTGTGCTCAACCTGCTGGATCCCTTCAGCAGTTTCGGCCGGATGGTGTCATCGCTTTTCCGCCCCCTGGTGCTGGGGGCAAACAACCTTGGCGCCTTTGTACTGGAGCAGTGGGGAAACCATGCCCTTTACCGGGTCCGCTTGCCGGTATTTGTTCCGGTTTCCGCAGGGATTGCCCTGATCACGCTGATGATTGTGGGATGGATGAGTGCCCGGCACGGCCGGCTTTACTGTAATACGCTGTGTCCGGTAGGGGCGCTGCTGGGGATTTTTTCAAGAGCTTCGATGTTCCGGATCCGCATGACCCCGGATGCCTGCGGCAGCTGCCGGCGGTGCCAGAAAGCCTGCAAGGCCGGATGCATCGATCTTGAGAAACAGACCGTGGATGTGAGCCGCTGTGTGGCATGTTTCAACTGTCTGGCCGCGTGTCCGGGGCAGGGCATTACCCTCCGGAATCACTGGCGGCGGCAGGGTGGCACCAAACTGTCGGCACCCGGGCGCCGGAGGTTTCTGCTGGGTCTGGCCGCAGCCGGCATGGGGCTGGGGTCCGGCCGGGTGGATGCCGGCCCGGTTAATCCGGTCAATCCAGCCGATTCAGCCGGTCCGGTCGGTCCAGTGATCCAGTTCCGGCCCACCACCATTCCGGAAACAAGAGCCGGTCCGATTTCGCCTCCGGGGTCAGGCAGTGTGGCCCGGTTTTCATCTCTGTGTACGGCCTGCCATTTGTGCGTTTCCGTATGTCCGTCCCGGATTCTGGTCCCGGCGTTTCTCGATTACGGCCCATCAGGCATACTTCAGCCGAAAATGGACTTTCGGTCCGGGCACTGCAACTATGACTGCACTGCCTGTCTGGAAGTCTGTCCCACGGGTGCCATCCTCCCTCTTTCCCGGGAAGAGAAGCAGCAGGCCCAGGTCGGGGTGGCACAGTTCATTAAGGAAAACTGCGTGGTCTATACGGACAACACCAATTGCGGGGCCTGTTCCGAGCATTGCCCCACCAAGGCGGTGGACATGGTTCATTACCTGACGCTGCCGGACCGGGACCTGTTGATCCCGAAAGTGACGCCGGAAATCTGCGTCGGTTGCGGCGGATGTGAATACGCCTGTCCCACCAAACCCTACAAAGCCATCTACGTGGACGCAAACCCGGTGCACAAAATTGCTGAAAAACCCGTGGAAAAGGCCGTGGCGCCGCGGATCGATACCAGCGAAGAATTTCCTTTCTGATTCAATTGTCTGAGGAAAAAAAGTCCAGCGCCGGGATATGGCGGATTCCTTTTCGGGGCGGCAAAGGCAGGTCATCCATGGTGATGATGTGCTTGGGATAATGGTCTTGTATGGACAAAAGACTTTCAAACTCCCGGCGGTATGTCTCACTGGCCGGATCATTGATCGTCCACGCTACCTGATAATAGGCCCTGTCTGCATTTTTTTCAGAAAGAAAATCCACCTCGCCCTTTCCGGTCCTGACCGTGGATATGGTGAAGCCTTTTCTTTTCAACGCCATATATACCAGATTTTCCAGCTGCTTGCCGTATCCCCCGAATCGGTGGTCTTTTTTTATGAAAACCAGGTCATTGAGATAGATTTTCCTGGGGCCGGATTTCAGATGATCGTTTTTCTTGTGAGAAAAAACCGGACATTCATGGATGAAAAAGGCTTCTTTCAAACATTCCAGGTAGTCGGACACCGTGTGGACCGATGCACGTTTACCGGATTCATCGAGCAGATGGGCCATCTTGTTCCTGGAAACCTCGTCCGAAGCTGAAGTACTGACATATTCCACGATTTTTTTCAGCAGCCGCACGTTCCGGATTTCGTATCGGGCCACGATATCCCGCATGATCACGGAATCAATGGTGGTTTCGATCAGATTGTTCCTTGCAAAGTGGTTGTCCGCCAGCACGATTTCGGGCATCCCGCCATGGGTGAGGTAAGTCAGGAGCGTTTCCCGGGTTCCGGCCTGCCGGGTGAAAGTGCAGAATTCATTGAAGGAGAGGGGAAACACCCGGAGTTCATGGCTTCTGCCTGCAAGATAGGTGGCCAGTTCCCCACTGAGGAGTTTTGAGTTGGAACCGGTGATGATGATTTTGTATTCAGCCGTATAATCTTCAAAAAATGATCCCGCCAGTTTTTCCCAGTTTTTGATCTCCTGTACCTCGTCGATAAAAAGGTACATGCGTTGGCCAGTATCCACATTCAGATTTTTCTGCCAGGATGTCACCGCTTCCTGGAACCGGTCCGGATCTCTGAGAAAACCAAGCTCTCTGAGGAACAGATTGACGTAAAAGATCTGGCAGGGAGGAACCTTCATCTGCCGGATCAGATGATCGATAAACTGCCGGACAATGAAGCTTTTTCCCACACGCCGCAATCCGGTCACCGTGACAATGGTTTTGCCGGTATTCAATCGGGCGAGCTGATCCAGGTATATCGGCCGGGTGATTCCGGTGCCTTTTACTCCTGTATCCCAGAAGTTGTATTTTTTAAGGATTTCTATCATTGATCATTTTTATAATATAATGCAAAGCAAACAATTTTTCATCAAATAATTGCAGTATATTGCAATACAATTAAAAGATCAATGATATTTTCATCCGGTATCATCCCCCGGCCAAAGGACCGTGCAGGGTCAGGACACCGTCGGTCTCCAGGGGGGTGTCTACGGACACCTTCCGGTTGTCCAGAAAAATCAGGGGCACCAGCAAAGGGCTGATGCCCTGGTCTATCAGAACCTGCCGGACCGGGGTGCCTGCTTCCACCCGGATCCGGCGGGTCGGCGGTTCCGGCCTGCCGGCATCCCTGAGAATGCTCAGCAGGCTTTCAGACATATTCACAGTGATGGTGATCATTCCACCGCCAGGTTGAATTTTTCCAGGGTGTCTTTGGTGGGAATGCCGTTTTCATCCCAGCCCCGGGCCTTGTAATAGGTGTCCAGCATCTCTTCGATCACGGAAAATTCCACCTTGTGGCCCTTGTTGGGGCCGGACGGGATGGGCTCCTCGTAAAAGCGCGGGGGCGGATAATCGTATTTCCGGCCGAAATCCGGGATCTCCCGCCTGTTGAACATCCGGTTCAGATGCCAGATTTTTTCGGACAGGTGCAGCAGGTCCTTGTTGAAATCCAGTTTTTTCCCGGTGGCATGATAGTAGAGTTCTTCATAGTAACGTGTTTCCAGGCCGATCTCCATGTACTGGAGCCGGCAGGTGCCCAGGATGTCGAATGCCGGCCGCAGGTGCTGGGACTTGAGCACCAGGGGCACCACGTGTTTGTGGTCTGCCTTGGGGATGGTCTCGAAATCCGCTCCCTGGGAGATAAGGTCGTGGACGTTGGCATCTGCAGCGCCGCCCACGGCATTGGCCACATCCGATCCCAGGACCCAGCACCGGCTGTGGTGGGCCCCCACATCTGCGGTCATGTAACCCAGCATCATGCCCGGGGCGTTTCGGGATTCATACCCGGTCCATTCCAGGCCCTTGACATGGATGGCAAATTTGGCGCTGTCTCCACCGATCTTTTCAGCGGCCTTCTGCACGCCGTCTGCCAGCACATCCCCGATGCCTTCTCTTTTTGCGATCTTTTCCAGGAGGTAAACAATGGAATCCAGGTCTCCCCATTTGACCTCCATGCCCATTTCTTGTTTTGAGATCAATCCTTTTTCATAACATTCCAGGGCAAACGCGACCACGGCCCCGGCCGAGCAGGTGTCCAGCCCCAGCTCATCGCACACCCAGTTGACATGGGCCACACCATGGATGTCGGACAGTTCGCAGTTGCTGCCCACCAGGGCCAGGGTCTCGTATTCCGGGCCTTCCACATATTTACTGCCCTTTCCGGTTTTGGCCAGCCCGTACTTGCCGCAGGGGATGGGGCAGGAAAAACATCCCTTGTCCGTGATTTTCAGCTCGTCCAGGATGGCTTTGCCGTTGATCTTGTCGGCATAATCGCAGTGGGAGGTGGCAAAGTTGCGGGTGGGCAGGGCCCCCACATCATTGCACCAGTTGGTGATGCCGGCCGTGCCTTCCGGGGTCCAGCCCGTGAACCCGGGTTTTTCCCGGCAGGCGGCATAGGTGGCTTTTCCTTTTTTGAGCAGCCCCTTGGGATCGAACACAGGGATGTCTTTATTGCCGCGCACGGCAATGGCCTTGATATTCTTGGATCCCAGGACTGCCCCGATGCCGGTGCGGCCGGCCTGGCGCCCGAAATCATGGGAGATGCAGGCAAAATTGACCATTCGTTCCCCGGCTTCTCCGATGGTCAGAATCTGGAATTCCCGGCCCAGATCGGTTTTCAGGATCTCTTCCACCTCGGTGGAGCCTTTGCCCCACAGATGGGAGGCCGGCCGGATCTCCACGGTGTCATTGTCAATAAAAATATAAGAGGGGTCTATGGCCCGCCCGGTCAGAATGGTGACATCATACCCGGCGTATTTCATGGTGACCCCGAAATGGCCCCCCATGTTGCTGTCGCCGTAACCGCCCGTGGCCGGGGATTTGGCGGCGAAATGGGTCTTGCCGGCCGCCGGCAGAAACAGGCCGCTCAACGGCCCCATGGCGATGACGACCCGGTTGTCCGAGCCTAAGGGATCCACACCCGGCGGAGTTTCATCGTAGAGAATCTTGGCGGTGAATCCCCGGCCGCCGATAAATTCGTCCACCCATTCCTGTTTCAGGGGTTCCTTTTCAACGGTTCCGTTGCCCAGATCGATCCTCAGCGTGTGTCCTGCGTATCCGTATAACATGAGTATCCTCCTTTTCCGCTAGTTGAAGCTCAGTGCATCTCTGGGACACACGTCCGCACACTGCCGGCAGTTGATGCATTTGTAGGGCATGCCGTCATCATTGACCATCATCACGTCTTCCGGACAGGCGGAAACGCAGGCCAGGCAGCCGTCGCATTTTTTCATGTCAATGCGCCAGGTGCCTTTGACCCGATGGATCGCCCCGGTGGGGCAGGCCTCGGCACAGTCTCCGCACTGGTTGCAGATTTTCACGTCATACCGCCCGGGGTCGGGAAACTGGGCCGTCACCCGCAGCATGGCCTTGGACGGATTGATGATTTTAAAGTTCTGCAATGAACAAACCAGTTCACAGGCCCGGCACCCGGAACAGGTTTCGTAATTGAATGACAAGGTCATTTTCCTTCTCCTTGGCTGTTTGGATTATCGACCCTTTCGTACTTGTTCAAAACCCTATCATATTTTGGACAGGAATGTATAACGCATTGTTTTCATGAACCGATATGAACAGGATTCATCCCCGGAATGAATACGATTGTCACCGCTGACTTCCGAAAAAGGAGCCATAAACCAGGGGCGGGCTTTGGTATCAGGCCATGCCTTTTTTCCGGTAGCTCCGCATCAGGGTCCAGTCCAGGAGGAAAAACAAAAGGATAGGCAGCAACAGGAAGATCAGAGTCAGCAACGCCGCCAGAGACCGGTTGGAAGAGGAGAGCAGCGGCATCAGAAACCCGGTAAACGACGGCACAGTCCCCCCGCCCATGAGAAACACCAGAAAGTATTCGGAAAACGCCACCAGAAACACCACACTGCCGCCTGCGATCACGGCCGGCACCAGCAGCGGCAGTTCCACCTGCCAGAAAACCGCTGCCGGCCCGGCCCCCAGGTTCCGGGCACAGGTGCGATAGTCTTGTCCCATGGTCTGGAATCCCGCCACCAGGGCCCGAAACATGTAGGGATAGCTGAACAGGGCCAGGATCAGGA
>CALGAJ010000390.1 GCA_937951975.1 uncultured Desulfotignum sp. | reverse complement strand
CTGATGCAGCGCATCATCCGGCTGACCCCGGCCATGGATGACAAGGACCATATCCGGTGCATCGTGGACAACAACCCCAAGGTCCCTTCCCGCATCAAGGCCATCATTGAAGGGGACGGCGAAGATCCCGGACCGGTCATGGCGGACATGGGCCGGCGCCTTGAAGCCTGGGGCGCAGATTTTCTGGTGATCCCCTGCAACACGGCCCATTATTATTATGATGCGGTGCAGGAGGCCGTGAAAATCCCGGTGATCAACATGATTGATCGGGTGGTGGATCAGGTCAAGGCCGAGTTCGGCAAAGAGACACAAATCGGCATGCTGGCATCACCGGCCGTGGCCATCACAAAACTCTATACCCGCCGGTTCGAGGCCTCAGGGATGACGGAAGTCTGGCCGGACCCTGAACACCAGGACCTGCTGTTCCATATCATCCGGCAGGTCAAGACCGGGCGCATCTCTCCGGACCTTCATCAACAGTATGCCCGGGTCTGTGACCATCTCAGGGACAAAGGCGTCCGGGTGGCCATTGTGGCGTGCACGGAACTGAGTGTGCTGGGCGGGGATCTGTCTGTTTCCACCATTGACGCGTCCCAGGTGCTGGCCGAAACGATCGTCCGGATGGTCAAGCATTCTGTGAATACCCCTTGACCGGGCATCCGGTTCGGATAAAGTGACTTGTAACACCAACCGGTAAGCTCCAGACATCCCCGCCTGACTGCGCCTCGGGTGGCGATCAAAGACAAAACCCCGTGTATCTTTCTGGAACACCATGCCTGCATGGTGTATAAGCAGGGTCCCTTTATCTGTCGAACAAAGCGTTTTCTATGTTTTTTTCAGACATTTGTTTTCGGCATAATTTTTGCTTATATCCCATTGCAACTGTATTTTTATGGAACAGCAGATACAAAACTGAAACTCTGAAAAAAAGGATATGACCCATGAAAATTACCCAGATGGACCCCGGTTTGAAAGATCAGGTGGCGCTGGTGGATTTCAGCGCCACCTGGTGCAGCCCCTGCCGTCAGATGGCCCCGGTGATCAAAGACCTGGCAAAAAAATATCAGGGCCAGGTCTCGGTCGTGGAAATCGATATCAATTCCAGGTCTGACGTGGCCACCCATTATATGGTCCAGAGCATCCCCACGTTTATCCTGTTTGATCAGGGCAAAGAAATCAAACGGTTCGTGGGTGTTCAACCCAAGAAAGTGCTGGAAAAAAACCTGAACGCCATTCTATCGAACCGTCACTGAACAGGAGGAACCCCCATGGGCAGATGCATCAACCATCCGGACAGGGAAACCAGTTATATTTGTCTGAAGCACGGCATCCATTTGTGCGAACAATGCCTGGAATGCCGGGATCCGGACATTTACTGCAAATTCCGGTCATCCTGTCCCATTCATTTTGTATCCAAGAAAAACTTCAACGATGCGGATGCAACCGCTGCACTTCATCATAAGGAAAAACAGTCATGATCAAAGCATTGACATTCAATCAGAAAAATCTGCGGGAAGATGCCCAAATTCCGTGTCCCGATTCTGGCGGTCCGGCCGGGGAAAACCATATTTTTGTTGACAAATCCGGCGGTCTCATTTTACTGTGAATAATCAACACCTGATGACCCGACAACAGCAATGCACCAGCCAGTGATATGAACGCCGGACAAGGAGGATCGCCATGGCCGTGAAACTGATGCACTACTGGACAATCATCCCTTCGTCAAAGGAAGCGTATGCCGACTTTATCATCAAAAAATTCATTCCAGGGGTGAACCGGCTGGGAATGCATACCGTGGCCGGGTGGTCCGTGCTGGTGGGCTCCTACAGCGAAATTATCATGGAAACGGTCAGCAGTGACTTGAACATGCTGGAAACCGCACTCAAAACCCGGGATTACCGGCTGCTCAAATCGGATCTGCTCAATCTTGTCACTGATTACAAAACCAAAGTCATGGTGCCTATTGCCAAACGGGGCAGCTACTCCATGAGTATTTCGCCGGATACGGTCAAGTTCAACCAGATGTGGGATGTCATTACCCTGAAACCGGGGGACTACAGAAATTATGAACAGTTCGTCACCCATGAATTTTACCCGCTGCTGGAAAAAATCGGGGTTCACCTGGCCGGGGAATGGGAAGTGTTGATCGGGGATGAGCCGCACACGGTCTGTGAAGGCCGTGTGACCGATGCCGGGGCACTCATCCCTGCACTTCAAACCCGTGAATTCAGACGTGCCAAAAAAAGACTCAAACAATATGTTGAAAACTATCAAAGCCGGATTCTGTCGTTTCATGTCCGGAAAATCAAAGGATACCGGTCGGAAGGCTATGAAATGATTCCTTTTTGACCTATGGAAGATTTTTTTGACAAAATCGTCCACATCAAAACCATTAAAAACCGGACCGGAGGGTTCTCATGACCGTAAAACTGATGCACTACTGGACAATCATCCCTTCACAGGCTGACGAATACGCTGAATTCGTCATCAACAGATTCATCCCCGGCATCAACGGCCTGGGAGTCCACACAGTGGCCGGATGGTCCGTTCTGGTGGGCTCCTACAGTGAAGTGATCGTGGAAACCGTCAGCAATGACCTGGACCAGCTGGAGATGGCCCTGAAAAGCCTTGAATACCGCCGCCTGAAATCCGATCTTCTCAACTATATCAAGCATTACAAAACCAAGGTGCTGGTTCCGCTGAAAAAAGAACCGGCTTATTCCATGGATATCGGCGAAAAAACGGTGAAATTCAACCAGGTATGGGATATCATCACCCGGGAAAAAGAGGATTTCAAGAAATACCGGCAGTTTGTTTTATCAGAATATTACCCGGTTTTAGAAGAGATCGGGATCCAGGTTGCCGAAGAATGGGAAGTGCTCATCGGGGACGGGCCCAGAACCATCTGCGAAGGACGGGTCAAGGATGTGGAAACCCTGATTTCAGGCCTTCAGAGCGCCAAATTCCGGCAGGCCAAGGAACAGCTCAAAAACCGGGTTGAAAATTATGAAAGCCGGATTCTGTCGCTTCATATCATGCGGCATCCCGATAAATCGCCGGAATGCTACGACATTGTTGACGATTGATATCAAGAAAAATCCGGTCAGGGAATGCGGGGGCATCCCCTGACCGGATTTTTTCACTTCTCTTATTACTCTGATTTTGCCTGACCGCTGTATCCCATGGGCATTTTTTTGAAGCGTCCGCCATAAATAATGGGATCGCCTTCG
Organism: uncultured Desulfotignum sp.; assembly: GCA_937951975.1. Lineage (GTDB taxonomy): Bacteria > Desulfobacterota > Desulfobacteria > Desulfobacterales > Desulfobacteraceae > Desulfotignum. Next base: position 971 of record CALGAJ010000390.1, on the reverse strand, counting down.
TAGCCCAAAGCCTTGAAGTTGATGTAATCGGTTTTGCCGATCAGATGATCCACATCCCGTCCCTGTTCTTTCATATGGGAAAAATCAGTTCCCTGAAGGGCGAGGGCCTTGAAATCCACCTCCCGGCTGTCCTGGTGGCACCGGTTGCAGGTCTGATCGCCTTTGAGGCTTTCATGGCACTGGGCACAGGACAAGGCCATGTCCGCAGGCATGACTTCATGGTTGATCCGCCAGTACATCCAGGTTTCCTTCCATGCGACGTTCCCGCTGTAGGGCAGGTCCACGGCTTTCATTCCCGCCTGAAACGCCTTGTCCCAGTCCAGGTTTTTCCAGTAGGCCGTGGTGTTGTCCTTGTCTGCGGAAAACAGCTGGGGAACCAGTACATGGGCATGTTCCGCGTCAATGGCCTGAATGCCTTTCATGATCTTGAAGGCCGTGATCTTGGACTCCGGATCATTGATGGAGCCCACCGGATCGGTCAGGGTGATCACGTCCGCCTCCAGGTCCACCTTGTCTCCCATGAGCACCCGGTCCATATACCCGGAATACCAGGCATAATCCGGCACACCGGATTCCACCCATTTGAACTCCCCTTTTTTCCAATCATAATCGGGCTGGCCGTATTTGTCTTTTTTCACCTCCCGGTCCTTGTCTCCGGCTTTGGACCAGTCCCACCAGGTTTTGGTGGGTTTACACTTGGCAAACACCGGTGCATGGCAGACATTACAGGCCAGGGTTTCAGAGTGCTTGTTCAGGTGATGGTCCAGCAGATTACCGCTGTAATGCGGGGTTTTTGAATGACAGCTTTCACAGGCCACCACCCCTTCGGCCACGGGCACGGATGAGCTTTTCCCGGAAATCTGGTGGTTCCGGGTCTTGTGACATTCAGCGCAGTCGAAATCATATCCGCCCATGTGAACGTCGCAGTTTCTGTCCGGGGTGAGCAGCTGGCGGGACATGTCCGCATGCTT
>CALGAJ010000389.1 GCA_937951975.1 uncultured Desulfotignum sp. | reverse complement strand
TTGTCCCCCAGACAAGTGCGCTACCAGACTGCGCTACGCCCCGAATCAAAACAGATTGGGTAATTATCACTTCCAGACAGCGGTGTCAAGCAGGAATCTGAGAAACTTGAATTTCAAACAGATAAGCCGGCTTCCGCCCGACACATTCAATCTTCCGGAGACACAGATTTCCGTAATTTTTTAATACGCCCTCTTTTTGTTTTGCGATCCATCCTTTTTTTCCGGGCCGATTGTGACACCCGGGTGGGCCGGCGTTTTTTCAGCTGAACCATGGCTTTTAAAATCAATTGACGCAGCCGTTTGACGGCATCGGTTCGGTTTTTCTCCTGGCTGCGGGACTGCTGGGCCTTGATAACGACCACACCCTCTTTGGTGATCCGCTGATCCGCAATTGCCAGCAGCCGGGATTTGATCTCTTCGGGCAGGCTGGATCCAGGGATATCGAACCGCAGGTGAATGGCCGTGGCCACCTTGTTCACGTGCTGCCCCCCTGCCCCCTGGGCACGGATCGCCTCCAGCTGAATCTCATGGTCCGGGATCTGGATTTTATGGGTGATATGAACCGGCAAATATTTTCCCTGTTTCCCTTATTATATTTTGCATTACTGCATCTATCCTTTTTTTTGCCGAAAAAAACCGGCCAGAAGTTCCGTGACCAGATCCGGATGTTCCAAGTGAACCAGATGCCCGGCCCGGGCAATGGTTTTGAGGTCTGCTGCCGGAAACAGGGTTTGAATTTCATCCCAGTCATTGTCGGACACATAATCCGATGCCCCCCCCCGGACAAACAACGCCGGTCCCGGGTATGGCCTGCCGGATATGGCGGCACGGATGTCGGATGTGGCATTTAAAATACCTGACAGGTTTGACCGCCAGAAAAACCCGCTGTCATGGCTGCGTTTCAGGTTCTGAAGCAGAAACCCCCTAAATGCCTTGTCCGGCAATTTTTCCGCCAGAATCCGGTCCGCCTGGTCCCGGCGGCTGATCTGTGTCAGATCCAGATCCAGCAGCATTTGAATATAGGCTTTCCATACCGGTTCATATGCTTTGGGCGCCATGTCCAGCACAGCCAGTCCCGTCACCTTTTCAGGAAAATCCATGGCCAGCTGCATGGCGCATTTCCCCCCCATGGAATGACCGGCCATCCCGGCGGATTCCAGTTTCATTTCATCCATGAACCCGGCCAGGTCTTCTGCCATTTCCGAGTAGGTCATACCGGGTGCATGAAACGACCGGCCGTGATTTCTCAAATCCACCGCCAGCACCTCAAACTGCCGGGCCAGACCTCTGGCCAGCATCCCCATGGTGGCACAGGATCCCAAAAGTCCATGAATTAGAATCAGAGGCGGGCCTGAACCTGTTTTTCGATAATAAAGCATTTTAATAAAATGCGGTGTTCACAGGAATATGTCAATGTCAAAATGTCTGATCAGTCATGCAAAGCAGAGGCAGCCTGTTTGGCAGGAGGCCGTCCCCCGGCAAGGTGCCTGGCTGCCGGACAGGAATCCACGGGGTGGCTCCGACAGTCCGTCAGCAAGGCACCCTGCCGGGGGACTCCGCTGTACAAATGATCCCCGGTTCCGCTTCGCCATTCAAAGTTTCAGTTCTCCAGGAAAGACGCGGGTTCAAATATTCATCACTGCCGTCACCGACTAGTGCCGGGCGGTCCCTGTGGGTCGGAATCCCATTCTGACGCGGTTGTTACAGTGTGTTGGGCATGCGGAGCGGTAAAAACGACAAACTGTTTGAGGACATACCTGCCCGCAGTTTTTGGCGTTCAGCGCAGCTTGCCCTACACACTGTCAACCGTGACAGAGGGTGAGACCCACAGGGACCGCCCGGCACGGGTCATTTGATCATCCGGTATCCGGCTACTTCATCTCATGGCTGAACCGGTCCATGATCGTCACATCATTAATCACCGCTTTGGCTGTGATCTCATACACCCCTTTTGCCCTCATGTCAGCGGTAATGCCGAACCCCTTGCTCATGTACATGGCCATGATTTTCTGGGTGTCACCGGCATGGTTTTTAATCAGAAATCCCACCCTGGCATCCATCACAGGGTTATGGTCTTTGTCCATGATATACACCATGATATGATGGGGCTTGTCCATTTCTTTTTCTCCATGGGAAGCATGATCCCCTGAGGAATGGTCAGCCGCCTTGTCATCACTCTGGTTTCGAAGGTCCATCAGGTAATAGGACAGCATATATCCGTTTTGCGTGGATTCATGGAACAGCTCTCCGATTTTGTCAGATGAATCCATATCGTGGCTGTCATCCATTGCAGAAGCAGTGGTTGAAAAGAAAACCAGGGCAGATGCCAGGGTAACAAGACAAATAATGGTTAATGATATTTTTTTCATGGGTAAACATCCTTTCTTACAAATTATTATTATTGTTATTATTCATTTCCCGGGTTTTCCACAGAATGTAGATGACCGGAATGATAATCAACGTCATGACGGCGGAAGACACAAGTCCCCCCACCATAGGTGCTGCAATGCGCTTCATGATCTGGGAGCCGGCCCCGCTGCCGTACATCACCGGCAACAGACCGATCAGGGTCGTGGCAACGGTCATTATTTTGGGCCGGACCCTGTCCACGGCCCCTTCAACAACGGCCCCGTACAGATCTGATGCCGTGTGCATGCGGTTTTCCTTTTTTTTGCGTTCATATACTTCATCCAGATACACCAGCATCACAATGCCGGTTTCCGTGGCAAGACCTGCCAGGGCGATAAATCCCACCCCCACGGCCACAGACATGTTGTATCCCAGAAGATAGATCAGCCAGAACCCCCCGATCAGAGAAAACGGCAGGCTGGCCATCACAATGACCACCTCGGTCAGGTTGCCGAAATGGATATGCAGCAGGATGAATATCACCAGCAGGGTGGCCGGAATAATAAGCCGCAGGGTTTTTTTCGCCTTTTCCATATATTCATACTGGCCGGACCACACAAGGGAATATCCTGACGGCAGATCAATGTTTTCATCCACCAGCTGCCGGGCCTGCTTGACATAGGTGCCCAGATCCATTCCTTTGATATCCACAAACACCCAGGCACTTCTTTTGGAATTTTCACTCTTTATGCCGGCCGGACCTTTTTTTACGGCAATATCAGCCAGCTGGGTCAGCGGCACCTGGGCACCGGACGGGGTGGGCACAAACACCCGGCGCAGCATGTGGAGATTGTCCCGAAACTCCCGGTTATACCGCAGGTTGACAGGGTATCGTTCCAGGCCCTCCACGGTATAGGTGACATTCATCCCGCCGATGGCGGT
>CALGAJ010000388.1 GCA_937951975.1 uncultured Desulfotignum sp. | reverse complement strand
GTAAATTGGCCAACCACAAATCCGCAAAAAAACGGGCAAAACAGAACCTGGTCAGACGGCAGAGAAACAGATCTGTAAAAACCACGCTGAAAACATTGGAAAAAAAGTTGCGTGCGGCCAAGGCATCGGGGGATGATGCCACCATGGAATTGATGCGGCAAAACCAGTCCGCCCTTCAAAAAGCCTCCCAAAAAGGTATTATACATAAAAACACCGCTTCCAGAAAAATTTCAAGACTTTCTAAACTCGTGCACGCTTAAATAACAAAGACAGGATTTACCCGGGGTAGATCCTGTCATGTTTTCAGCCGTTTTCTTCTCGTTTAAAAATTGGCCGACATCTGACTGACAAGCCGTTCCGCCATTCGTTGCGCAATGATTTCCAGGGCATTTCTGATATTGGCCTCATCATTGATATTGTCCGATCCCACCGTGAAAGACTCATACGCAGAAAAATTGTTCACCGACCATATCACCTTTTTATCAGGTGACAACAATTCAAGATCCATCCTGGCGTTGATCCGCCGTTCAGTCACTCGTTCCGTGGAAGATCGGGACACGGTCGAAAACGTGATGGAAGTTATTTTCCCTTTGATCAGATAAGCGGCATCTGCCGGGCTCACGACAGTTGTATCGGTCCTGTTCTGAATTTCACGGATCAATTCATTGGTAAAATCGATACCGGCGTAGGTATAGGAAGTTTCATTGGCAAACATTTCCACACCCACCCGGGTAACTCCGGGATGAACCGGTCCGCCTCCTTCCAGGCGATACCCGCAGGCAGACAGCATAACCAGCCCTCCGGCCAGAAAAAATATCAATGATTTCATGGTACTAGTCATATCACACCACAATGTTTACAAGAATCTGTTTTTTGTTGACCAGGATGATTTTTTTAACCGGCTGATCCTGAAGATGTCTGACAACATTTTCATCCGCCAGGGCCGTTTCTTTGATGGCCGCCTCGCTGGTGTCTGCAGCCACGCTGAATTTGGCACGAAGCTTGCCGTTGACCTGGACCACCACCAGGGTCTCGTCAGTTTCCAGGCTGTCTTCGCGGAATTCTGGCCAGGGTTGCTCCAGCACACTGCCCTTGTGTCCCATCTTTTCAAACAATTCTTCACAGAAATGCGGCACAATGGGGCTGAGCAGCAGTACCATATTGTTGATAGCATAAAGCACCACGGCGTTTGTTTCCGGGTCTGATGTATCCAGATCAATGGTGTACAGCGCGTTCACCAGTTCCATGACCGCAGCGATGGCTGTGTTGAAATGAAAGCTTTCATCAATATCCGCCGTGACTTTTTGAATCGTCTGATGGGTTTTGATGTACAAGGCTTTGGCAGCCGGGTTTTTCAGGTCCACGGCCGGCCCGGTAAAAGCAGACACCTGCCGGGTGTCGATTTTTTCCATGCATTCCAGGACCAGACGCCACACCCGGTTGATGAACCGGTTGCTGCCTTCCACTCCGTCCTCGCTCCATTCCAGGTCCCGTTCCGGCGGGGCCGCAAACAAACAGAACAGACGGGTGACGTCAGCCCCGTAATTTTTCAGCAGATCATTGGGGTCCACCACGTTTTTTTTGGACTTGGACATCTTGATGACCCGGCCGACTTCCACATCCTTTCCGCAACGGGTGCAGACAAAGGCATCATCATCTGTTTTCCGTGCCTGTTCCGGAAACAGGTATCCATGTTCGGGACAGGTCATGGTCTCTTTGCACACCATGCCCTGGGTGAGCAGCCGGGTGAACGGTTCTTTAAAGTCCACCATGCCGAAGTGGTGCAGCACCCGCATAAAATATCTGGAGTACAGCAGATGCAGCACCGCATGCTCCACACCGCCGATGTACTGGTCCACCGGTGCCCAGTATTTGACGGCTTCCGGATCAAACATACCGTTTTCGTACCTGGGTGAGCAGTACCGCAGATAATACCAGGACGATTCCACAAACGTGTCCATGGTATCCGTGTCCCGCCGGGCATCTTCTCTGCCGCATGCCGGACAACGGGTCTGCTTGAAATAATCCAGGGATGGCAGCGGAGATCCGCCTTTTTCAAGCAGGTTGGCATCCTCGGGCAGGATAATGGGCAGATCGGATTCCGGCACCGGCACCACCCCGCAGTCCGGACAGTGGATCACCGGGATGGGGGCTCCCCAGTATCGTTGTCTGGAAATGCCCCAGTCCCGTAAACGGAAAGAGACCGCTTTTTTCCCCCGGCCCTGTTCCGCCAGCCAGTCCGTGATCGCTTCCATGGCCGTGTCATTGTCCATGCCGTTGAACCGGCCGGAATTGAGCACCACCCCCGGGCCGGTATAAGCGGATTTCATGGTATCCGGATCCAGGATCTCACCTTGGGGCTGCACCACCACCCGGATCTCAAGATTGTATTTTCTGGCAAAGTCAAAGTCCCGCTGGTCTCCGCAGGGCACGGACATGATGGCCCCCGTGCCATATCCCATGAGCACGAAATTGGCCGTATAGATGGGGATTTTTTCCCCCGTGGCCGGATTGATGCAAAACCGCCCGGTGAACACCCCTTCTTTTTCATATTTTTCCAGGCCTTCCAGAGACCGTTCCTGGGCCGCCACTTTCTCCACGAAATCCGCCACAGCTTCGGCCTGATCCGTTCCCTGACACAGGGTTTCCACCAGGGGATGTTCCGGTGCCAGACACATGAACGTGGCCCCGAAAACCGTATCCGGCCGGGTGGTAAACACCTCGATTTCTTCATCCATGTCCGCGACCTGGAACTTGAGTTCAGACCCGACGCTTTTGCCGATCCAGTTTTTCTGCATCACCGTGACCTTGTCCGGCCATCCCGGCAACCGGTCGCAATGCACCAGAAGATCTTCGGCAAAATCCGTGATTTTAAAAAACCACTGCCACAGTTTTTTCTGGTGAACCGGCTGGGAACACCGCCAGCACCTGTCCTGTTCCACCTGTTCATTGGCCAGGACGGTCTGGCATTTTTCACACCAGTTCACAAAGGATTCCTTGCGATAGGCCATGCCGTTTTCCAGCATCTTTAAAAACAGCCACTGTTCCCACTTATAGTATTCAGGCCGGCAGGTGGCGATCTCCCGGTCCCAGTCATAGGAAAATCCCATTTTTTTGAGCTGGGCCCGCATGGTGCGGATGTTGTCATAGGTCCAGGCCGCCGGGTGGGTATTGTTGTCGATGGCCGCGTTTTCCGCGGGCATGCCGAATGCATCCCACCCCATGGGGTGAAGCACGTTGTATCCCTGCATCCGCTTGTACCGGACCACCACATCCCCGATGGTATAGTTGCGCACATGACCGATATGAATTTTCCCGGACGGATAGGGAAACATCTCCAGCAAATAATATTTTTCCTTGGACGGGTCTTCGGTGACCTTGAAAATCCCCCTGTCTTTCCAGAAAGCCTGCCATTTGGGTTCCACATCCGCAGGGTTGTACCGTTCCTCCATCGTTGTTTTTTCCTTTCACACACATCTTGAATATCTGTTTACGTATTAAAACCCAATAGATGCCACAACCTTGTTTAAATAGCAAAGGAATCTTTTGAGCATTTTCAGGAAAAGATAATGTTGAACCACAAAAAAAGGGAGCACAGCTGTATTTGCACTCCCCTCCCCTATTTTTGATGGTACCTGGGACGAGAATTGAACTCGTACACCCTTGCGGGCGAGGGATTTTAAGTCC
>CALGAJ010000387.1 GCA_937951975.1 uncultured Desulfotignum sp. | reverse complement strand
GGTGTCAGAAACGTGAACGGTGCCAGCCGGGAGACCGGATAAGTGCGGATCAACCAGAACCAGGTCACATAGGTGATAAACGCCACCCAGACAGTCTGATAGATCAGGCTTGAGATCACCAGAGGGGTCAAGGTCTGAACCGGCGGTTCGCCCAAAAATATGGACGCAACCGGCAGAATAATCGCAGATACGCCGAGCTGATACAGCAGTACTTTGCCCGGATAAACCTGTGACAGCGGGCTTGCCTTGATCACCACGGTGGTGGCCCCCCAGAACACGGCCGCCCCCATCAGCATGATATCTCCTTTGATCATCCCCGGGTCGGGCAGGTTCAGGGATTCATGAAACGCCACCAGAATACCGGCAAATGCCAGCACCATTCCGATGATCTGAATTCGGGACAGGTATTCTGCCCGGATGAAAAAATGGGCGCCCAGGGCCACCACAAACGGGGATGTATTCAAAAAAATGGTGGATCTGGAGGCATTGGTGAACTCAAGCCCCCAATAGATCAGAACGAATTCAGCCGAGAACAGCAATCCGCAGATGAGTCCCCACAGCAATGTGCCGTCTTTTTCCAGCAAAGACTTTTTTTTGATGGTCATCCATACCAGCATCAGGCAGGTGGCGCCCATGGATCGGATGCCGGCCTGGAGCACCGGGGGTATGTCGGCAACCGCCGCTTTAATGGCCACCTGGTTCAATCCCCAGGAGGCGCATAAAATGATCAGCAGGGCCATGGCCCTGATATCGATGGTGGATGTGTCCGGTTTCATGGTACGGGGTTATACTTGAATGTTGCACAGAAATCCAGGGTTTATGTCCCGGCATCCGTCCCTTTTTTGGGCCGGCCGTTTTTTTTTCAGGCCTGTTGCAATCAGTCATATTTGCCTTATGTTAATTTCAAGGTGGTGTCAAACAGAACACCATCTTGATTTTATTTAAAATAAAATGCCAAAGAGGTGACTTATGGTCGATTTATTGAATATAAAAGCAAGAGAATGCTGTGTCCGGGAAAAAAATCGTCTGGTCAAAAAACTCCGAAACTGTGATTCAACATCTAAAAATCCGGAAGAGAGGCATCAGTGTTACCGGTCGGCCGCACTCAAAAGCGGCTCAAATTCCAGACATTGCCTGATTTCAGCCATGTGATCCATAAATGATCCCATGGCCGGGCAGTTGATTTCAACGTTGAATTTAAAGATAAAGGGCGGTTCGCTTTCGGGCGGACCGCCCTTTTTGTATACACGGTCCAGGCGGGTTGTGAAAAAAATCAACTATGCCAGCCCGGTGGCTTCATCCAGACCCAAATGGATGTTCATGCACTGGACGGCGGCACCGGAGGCCCCTTTGCCCAGGTTGTCAATGCGGGTGATCACCGCCATCCGCTCAGGATTGCCGAACACGAATATATCGGCCCGGTTGGTATTGTTGCACCCTTGTACATCAAAAAATCCATTGTCCAGATTATTGGCATCGTCAAAGGGAAACACCCGGACAAACGGCTCATCCTGGTAATATCGGGCAAGCAGTTGCCGGATGTCTGCCGGGGACACTTTTTGGGTCAAAAGACGCGTGTGAACAAACGTGGTCACGGCCAGGCCTTTGTAAAAATCAGCCACCACCGGGGTGAAGACAGGTGCCTCAGTCAGTCCGGTCCTCACCATCATTTCCGGCAGATGCTTGTGAACCAGGTTCAGGGCATAATGCCGCGGACTGTCCAAAGAAGGGGTATGAAGTTGTTCATAGGCGGTGATCAGTTTTTTGCCCCCACCGCTGTAACCCGTGATGGAGTAGCAGCAGGCCGGATAGTCCGGCGGCATGATATCGGCTTTGATTAAGGGATGCACCCCGAGCACAAACGCGGTGGCATGGCATCCCGGGTTGGCGATTTTTTTGGATTTTTTCAAAAGACCCCGCTGTTCAGGCGCAATTTCCGGCAGTCCATATACCCAGTCCGGGTGGGTTCTGAATGCCGTGCTGGCGTCGATGATGCAGGTGTCTGCATTTGTGACCAAAGACGCCGATTCTCTGGAAGCCGCATCCGGCAGGCATAGAAATGTCACATCCGACCGGTTGATTAATTTTTGTCTTTCCCGGGGATCTTTGCGAAGATCAGCATCGATTTCAAGCAGTTCAATGTCTTTTCGCGATGACAGATAATCGATGATCTGCAATCCGGTGGTGCCTTCCCGGCCGTCGACAAATACCTTAAAAGCCATGATCGTTCCTTTTTTTGCGCATGGGGTTGCGTGTCCGTTTTGATGTAAAAATTAACTTATACGTATTTCAGGATAAAAAATAAACCCCCCAGTTCCCGCGGAAAAGGAGGGCGAAACAGATCTGAAATGATTGAAATCGCGGCCACGATCCTGTATACCGGATATCAGGCGGATTACAAACAGGAGCTGGGATTCAGGCCGTTCCTGTTCAGATCATATCTTTTTCAATGGGTGCAGGGGAAGATCTTCATGAAAAAAGTATTTTTGCTGATTTTATCCGGGCTGGGAGTATTGATCCTGCTGACAGTGGCGGCCGGGATCATTTTTTTGAATCTGGATCCGAACCGGTATAAGGACTATGTCGCTGGAAAGGTGAGTCAGCAGCTGGGCCGGACCTTTGAGATCCAGGGGGACTTGCGCGTGACATATTATCCCTGGCTGCATCTGGAACTGTCTGAAATTTTACTGGAAAACGCCCCGGGATTCGGTGATGTGCCCCTGTTGACAGCCGATCATGTCATGGTCCGGGTCAAGACATTGCCGTTGCTCAGAAAACAGATTGAAATGGATACCCTGGTACTTGAAGGGGCGCAAGTCAATCTGGCCAGAAACCAGGCCGGCCTGGCCAACTGGGAAACTCAGGGCGGTTCACCTGATATAACAAAGCCGCACAAACCGTCTGCTGCATCGTCGAAAAAAGGATTGGATCTGAAAAATCTGGCCGTGCTGCTGAACGGCGGAGTGCGTATTCAAGATGCCGGTT
>CALGAJ010000386.1 GCA_937951975.1 uncultured Desulfotignum sp. | reverse complement strand
ACATGACAGGCCCGGCCCTTGAGGTTGAAGAAGAATTTCAGTCCTTTCTTGATGGTGGGAGAGAAAATCTTGGGGGACAGAAACGTGCCGGCCACCCGTTTGTTGATCTCACCGATGGTGGGATAGGGGTGGATGGCACCGGCCAGGGTGGACAGTTTGACATTGCCGTTGAACGCGGCCACCCATTCGCTGATCAGGTTGCCGGCCCCGGGTCCCAGGATCTGAACCCCGATAGGTTTTTCCTTTTCATTCACCAGCAGTTTGATTTTACCTTCCGCTTCCCCTTCAGCCAGGGCACGGTCGTTGTCTTTAAAGGCTTCGGTGAAAACGGCATAATCGATGCCCGCTTTTTTGGCCATGGATTCATTCATGCCGATGCTGGCCAGTTCCGGGTCGGTGTAGGTCACCCAGGGCAGCCAGGTGTAGTTGACCTTTCTGGGAAGGCGGAACACGGCATTGGCAATGACAATACCCCCTTCATACCCGGCCGCATGGGTGAACTGGAACCCGCCGTTCACGTCTCCCGCCGCATAGATATGTTTGTGCCGGGTGCGCAGGCGGTTGTCCACGATAATACCGGTCTGCTCCACCGGGATATCGATGCCGGACAGGCCTAAACCGTCAGTGTTCGGGGACCGGCCCAGGGCCATCAGCAGCGCGTCGGCCGCCATCTGCTTCTGATTGCCCGTGTTGTCGGTGATGGTCACCCGGGCTTGGCCGTTGCTTTGTTCCACCTGCTCGACGGACGCGCCCAGAACAAACTGAACTCCTTCATCGGCCATGATCTGCATGACCGTGTCCGCCATGTCTTTGTCCTCTTTGCCCAGGATCCGGGAGGAACGGTTGATGACCGTCACCCGGGCGCCCAGCCGGTTGAAGGCCTGGGCCATCTCGATGCCGATGGGCCCGGCCCCCAGGATGATCAGGGATGCGGGCAAGGTGTCCATGTAAAAGATCTCCCGGTTGGTCAGGTGCGGGGTGTCCGCCAGGCCCGGGATGGGAGGTACCGCCGGCGAGGAGCCGGTGGCGATCACCCATTTGGCCGCGGAAATAGAAGTGCCGTTGACCTGTACCAGATGTTCATCCACAAACCGGGCCTGCCCGAATATCACCTGGGCGCCCAGGGTGCAGAACCGCTCTTCGGAATCGTGTTTCTGTATGGTTGCCACCACGGACCGGATCCGGTCCGCCACCTGCCTGAAATCCACGGGCAGCACCGCTACTTCCGGCAGCCCGAATGCCGTGGCATGCTTCATCTGGTGATAGACATGGGCGGTTTTGATCAGGGTTTTGCTGGGTACGCATCCATAATGGAGGCAGTCGCCGCCCAGGCGGTCCTCCCGTTCGATCAACATCACTTTGGCCCCCAGCTGGGCCGCCCCGGAAGCGGTGGTCAGACCGGCGGCCCCGCCGCCGATAATGCCGAGATCATAGTCATACAGACTCATGATGCGTTCCTTTCCTTTTTCGGTTGATCAGGGCCCCCCCTTTTCTGGCCAGGAGCGGAAAAATGCCCAGCAGGGCAAAGGACAGCAGCAGCCCCGGAGATAAAATCCCTTTGAGCGAATCGATCTGTGCCAGCTGAGTCCCTGCGTTGACATACACCAGCGTACCCGGCAGCATCCCCGCCTGGCTCACCAGGTAGAACCGGCGGGTGGAAATGGGGGTCAGGCCCATGACCAGGTTGATGATGAAAAACGGGAATACCGGCACCAGCCGCAGGGTGAACAGGTAAAACGCGCCCTCTTTTTCAATGCCCTGGTTGATGACGTTCAGTTTTTTACTGAACCGTTCCTGGACCCAGTCTCTGAGTAAGAACCGGGAGACCAGGAATGCCAGGGTGGCGCCGATGGTGCTGGCAAACGAAATCACCACGGTGCCGGTTACAAGACCGAACAGCGCGCCTCCGGCCAGGGTCATGACGGCCGCGCCCGGCAACGACAGGGCCGTGACCGCGATATAGATGAGCATGTAGGCGCCGATGGTCCACAGCGTGTGCCGGGTGTAGATGTCCACCAGCCATTCCTGACGGGATTTTATGGATGCCAGGGACAGATACTGTCCCAGGTCATACACGAAAAAAAGCACCACCAGGCCGATGACCGAAACTGCGACAACCCATCTGAATATCGGTGTTTTCATAGCCCTTTCCTGGTCGGAAATGTAACCGGCAGCCCGGCAGCGGTCTGCGCCTGTTTCAGGAGGATGCCTGGTCCATGGTTACCAGCAGAAACTTTCCGTTCAATTTCAATGCTGCATCATCTGAGGCCCGGCAGTCGGCCAGATGAGAACGCATCGGTTCGGGCATGGAATTCAATCGGGCCATATCACTATCCTCCTTGTCCGAGTTTTTGTTTGATATAGTCATACAAGAATATTCAATGATCAACAAGAGGCCATACACAAAAATGGGTGGCCCGATCGGGATCAGGCAGATGCCTGGGCCATCCATTCCCGGATTCTTTCCCGGTCACTCTCCACCATGGCAGTGATGTGAAGCTGCGAATGATACCTGTCCCGGTCCGGTTTGGTATCGATACATTTGGCATAGATATCATCAAAGCAATGGGCTTCCAGGCAGAAGTCAAAATTGAGCTTCACATCGGTCAGCGGTTCAATGGCAGACGCGGTTTGAATGTGAACACTGGTCTCGTCCAGGGCGAGGGTGGTGCCGGCCAGGGGGATGGGATCCAGTTTTTTGTCCCGGATAAGCCAGCAGTGAAGCGGAATCTGGATTTCCAGCAGCGGACCCGCAGAAGCGGCCACATCCAGGGAGATGGATTGGCCGTCCATATCGATGGCGGACACCGAGTAAAATACCAGGGGTTTTTTCATACCTTTCATCATCAGGGTTTTGGGAGGGGCTGCCGTTACCTGTGCCTGGACGGCCCGGTATGTGGATTCACCGATCAGCACCTGTCCGCCGATGCTGTTGGATTCGATGCGGGCGGCCCGGTTGACCGTGTCTCCCACGATGCCGTATTTCATTCGCAGGTCCGACCCGATATTGCCCACAATCACACTGCCGGTGTTGATGCCGATGCCCATCTCCAGGGAAGGATATCCTTCCTCCATGAGTTCTTCATTGAGGCGGGCCAGACGGTTCTGCATCTCGATGGCGCAGGCGACGGCCCGCTGGGGATCGTTTTCATGGGGGTCCGGCGCACCGAACACGGCCAGGATTGCATCTCCGATGATTTCGTCAATCATGCCGTCATGGGCCAGTATGATGGTGGACATCTGCTTGAGATAGCGGTTGAGCAGCCGAACCATTT
>CALGAJ010000385.1 GCA_937951975.1 uncultured Desulfotignum sp. | reverse complement strand
GGGCAGAATCGGCATCAAGGTCAACCTGAAAACCCTGCCCAAGGCCCAGTACTGGGAACAGTATGACGCCAGGGCCGCTGACATGATGATGATCGGCTGGCATTCCGATACCGAAGACTCCGGGAACTTTTCCGAATTTCTGGCCATGTGCCCCAATGCGGAAACCGGATACGGCCAGTACAACAGCGGATACTGCAATCCCAAAGTGGATGAGCTGACCATTGCGGCCCAGTCGGAAACCGATGTGGAAAAGCGGACGGCCATGCTCCAGGAGATCGAGCAGATTCTGTATGATGATGCCGCGTTTGTGCCGTTTCACTGGCAGAACCATTCTTACGGCGTCAAAAAGAACGTCCAGGCGCAACCGGTTATCAATGCCCAGAACTTTCCGTATATCGGAGATCTGGTCATCGAATAGAAAATCGAGTTGTCGATTTTTGCAGTTTAACCTGTCACTGCCGCCCGGAAAAGTTTTCCGGGCGGCAGTGCTAAAATCTGGAAACAATGGCGTCACATGATTGCATTTATCATACGCAGGGTCCTCCAGGCCGTGGTGGTCATGCTGGTTATCAGCCTGGTGGTATTTGCCATAAAAAATCAGTTTGGTGATCCGGTCAGAGACCTGGTGGGAGAGCGGGTCACCCCGGAAGAGCGGCAGCAGATCGCCGACAAAATGGGGTTGAATGATCCGTTTTTCGTCCAGTACGGCCGGTTTGTGAAAAATGCCGTCACCCAAGGGGATCTGGGGCGGTCATTTCTGTACAACAAACCCAATCTTGAGGTGATTGCCAATCATGCACCCGCCACCATCGAGCTGGTGCTGGGGACTGCGTTGATCATCATTGTCCTGTCTTTACCCCTGGGGGTGTATTGTGCGTTGAAGCCAAGAAGCTGGCTGTCCCGGTTCACCATGAGCTTTTCCACCCTGGGGGTATCCATGCCGGTGTTTTTGACCGCCATCCTGCTTATCTATCTGTTTGCGGTACACTGGCGGATTCTGCCCTCCTACGGCCGGGGGGAGACCGTGGACCTGTTCGGCAACGGTATCTGGATGACCGGGCTGTTGACCGTTGACGGGCTCAAACACCTGATTCTGCCCTGTATTTCCCTGTCCACGCTCATGCTGCCCCTGTTCATCCGCCTGATCCGGTCTGAAATGATGGAGGTGCTGGAAACCGAATACATCAAATATGCCTGGGCCAAGGGGTTGTCTCCCCGGCGGGTCTGGCTGGTGCATGCATTCAAGAACACCCTGCTGCCGGTGATCACGGTGTTCGGGGTCCAGATCGGGATCATGTTTGCCTTTACCCTGCTCACGGAACTGGTATTCCAGTGGCCGGGCATGGGATTCATGTTTTTGGAGGCGGTGAACCGGGCGGATCTCTCCTTGCTCATTGCCTATCTGGTGGTGGTGGCGGCCTTGTTTGTGGTGGTCAATACGGTGGTGGATATTCTCTATGGCTTTATCAATCCCACGGTCAGGATAACAGGAACCAAATGAAGACAAAATTGCAGCAGTTCAAAGAATCCTATTTTTTGTACAGTTTTATGCGGGACTGGGTGGCCATGGCAAGCTTAGTCGTGCTGGTGGTCTTTCTGGTTATCGCGTTTGCCGCTCCCTGGATTTCTCCAATGGATCCATATGATGCCACCAACATTGATATCATGAATTCGGAAATCCCTCCCATGTGGATGGACGGTGGATCAAAAGAATTTCCCCTGGGTACGGACAACCAGGGACGGGATATGCTGTCCACCATGTTCTACGGGCTGAGGACCTCCATTATCATAGGCCTTGGGGCCGTGGCCATCCAGGCCGGCATCGGCATCGTCCTGGGGCTTATGGCCGGATATCTGGGCGGTAAAACCGATGCCATCCTCATGCGTCTGGCCGATATTCAGTTTTCCTTTCCCTATCTGATGGTGGCCATTTTCATGAGTGCCATTTTCCAGGTGGTGTTCGGTCTGGGCAGTTTCGAGCGCATGGCCATTCCTCTGCTGACTCTTATCATCGGGCTGTCCAACTGGCCCATGTTCGCCAGAACCATCCGGGCCTCGGTCATGGGAGAAAAAAACAAGGAATATGTGGAGGCGGCTCGGGTGATCGGTCTGCCCCAGCGGATCATCATGTTCCGGCATATCCTGCCCAATGCCCTGACATCGGTGATGGTGATTTCAACCATTCAGGTGGCCAACGCAGTCATGAGCGAGGCCGCCCTGTCGTTCCTGGGGCTGGGCATGCCTGTGACCAAACCGTCGTTGGGATCTCTGATCCGGGCCGGGCAGGAGTATTTTTTTTCCGGGTCCTGGTGGATTACGGTGCTGCCGGGGATCTGGCTGGTGCTGTTCGTTCTGGTGATCAACCTGCTGGGGGACTGGCTCAGGGATGTGTTGAACCCGAAATTATACAAAGGATAACAAAATTTTAAGATGCCTTCTCTTCTAGAAGTCCGGGACCTTGAGGTGAAATTTGCCCTCAGGTCCGGTAATATCAAGGCAATCGACGGCGTCAGCTTCCAGCTGGATCCCGGAGAACGCATGGGCCTGGTGGGGGAAAGCGGGGCCGGCAAATCGGTTACGGGTTTTGCCATCATCAACCTGATTTCCAAGCCCGGGTTTATTTCCCGGGGCAGTATCCATTTTGAGGGTAAGGAAATTTCCGCCTATTCCTTTGAGAAGATGCGGAAAATCAGGGGAAACCGGATTTCCATGATTTTTCAGGACCCCATGATGACCCTGAACCCCGTGTACACCATCGGTTTCCAGATGATCGAAACCCTGAGGGCCCACAGGGATATGTCCAAATCCGAAGCCCGGGCCATTGCCCTGGAAAAATTGAAACTGGTACAGATGCCTTCTCCGGAAAAGCGGCTGGATCAGTACCCCCATGAACTGTCCGGGGGGATGCGCCAGCGGATCATCATTGCCATATCTCTTTTGGCAGACCCGGCCATTATCATTGCAGACGAACCCACCACCGCCCTGGATGTCACCATTCAGGCCGAAATCATGGATCTGCTTCAGGAGTTGTGTGAAAAACAGAAAATGGGATTGATTCTCATCACCCATGATCTGGGGGTGGTGTCCCAGGTGACTGAAAAGATTGCGGTGATGTATGCGGGCAAGATCATTGAATACGGCCCGACCGAAACCGTGGTGCACCACCCGGTGCATCCCTATACCATCGGGCTCATCGGATCCATTCCCGGATCCATTGAACCGGGCAGAGATCTCAAGCAGATTCCTGGCATGATGCCCACCCTTACCAATATTCCGCCCGGGTGTGCATTCAATCCCAGGTGTGAACTTGCAGCAGACATCTGTACCCGGCAGACCCCGGTGCTGGAAGAAAAACAAAACGGCATTATGGCCGCCTGTCATATGAAATAAGATAAGGAATATCCATGACGACGAATCATACCCCTTTATTGCGCGTCCAGGACGTGGTCAAGCATTTTGATATTTCCGGCGGTTTTCTGGACCAACTGCGCTTCAAAGGCGGCATTCACCTGGAAAAAACCACCGTCAAGGCCGTGAACAACGTCTCTTTGTTTGTCAATAAAGGGGAAACCCTGAGCGTGGTGGGGGAAAGCGGTTGCGGAAAATCCACCCTGGCGCGGGTCATCCTGGGACTGTACCGGCCCAATGCCGGGAGAATCTTTTATGAAGACCAGCGCATCGATACCCTGACCCATGAACAGTGGCTTCCCTATCGCAGAAAAATGCAGATGATTTTCCAGGATCCCTATGCCTCCTTGAATCCCCGGAAAACCGTCCGTCAGACCCTGGAAGAACCCCTGCGGTTCCACAACCCGAAGATGACCCCCCAGGAAGCCATGGACAAAGTGGCATATGTCATGGAACAGGTGGGGGTAGATCCGGCCTGGATCGGCCGGCATCCCCATGAATTTTCCGGGGGACAGCGCCAGCGCATCTCCATTGCCAGGGGACTGATACTGGATCCTGAATTTATCGTGGCCGACGAGCCGGTGTCCGCCCTGGATGTGTCCATCCAGGCCCAGATTCTGAATCTGCTCATGGACCTGCGGGAAACCCATGACCTGACGTATCTGTTCATTACCCATGATCTGTCGGTGGTGCACCACATCAGTTCCCGGGTGGCCGTGCTGTATCTGGGCACTCTGTGTGAACTGGCTTCAGCCGGAGATCTTTTCAACGAACCCAGGCACCCCTATACCCGGGCCCTTTTGTCGGCCATCCCAAAGGTGGGAGAAAAAAAGGCCAAGCACATCAAACTCAAGGGGGAGGTGCCCACACCGGTGAACCTGCCGTCGGGGTGCGTGTTTCACAACCGCTGTGTCTTTGCCCGTGACCGGTGCAAAAAAGAGTTTCCCCGCCTCAATGAACTGTCTAACGGCAGTTTCGTGTCCTGTCACGGGGTGGAGGAAGGATGGGAGATGGCCTGATATGGCCATTGGCTGGATATTTTATTTGCAGCGGGTCATGTGCCTGGCTGATCCAGGCGGATAACCCGGGCAATTCCGTTTGTAACCTGCCATTTTACATCCAGATCTAAAATATGAATTCCATAAATCTTTTTATCTTCTGTGGAAGTTCCTGAGCGGTATCCGGGGCGGGGATCATTTTCAAGAATCTGGATGATAAGGGATTTCAGATCGGGAATCTGCGCGGTTATTTTCCGGCACTGGGACTGGGCCTGAGCTGAAAAGATCACTTGAAGACGGGGATCGGGGCGTTTTTCAGCAAACCCCGCATCTGCCTGACCAATGGCATCTGCCCAGGGAATATACGGTTTGACATCCAGCACCGGCGTTCCATTGACAATGTCCACACCGGACAGATGCAGGACCGGTCCGTCACCACTTTTTTCCACGCGTTCGAGTTTTACGGCGGAAATACCAATGGGGTTGGGCCGGAACGGGGATCTTGTGGCGAATACACCGGCTTTTTTGTTTCCTCCCAGGCGCGGCGGCCTGACCAGCGCTGACCAGGCTTTGTCCAAAGTCTGATGAAACAGAAAAATCAGCCAGATATGGGAAAATTTTTCCAGGTCCCGGACCGCATCCATATCGGCAAATACCGAATCAAACACCAGTTTTCCTCTGGCCGCAGGCACCAGATTCATCTGCCTGGGAACACCGAATTTTTCCTTGAAACAGGTGTACAAGGTACCGATGGGCGTAAAGGTATGGGGCATGCCACCGGCGCCTGTCACTGCATGACCAGCCAGATCCCCAAAAACATCACCAGCATACCGGTGATGCGGGAAAGGGTGATGGGCCGGATATCGGCCCCGAACAGACCGAACTGGTCAATGACTGCTGCTGTGATGAACTGGGCGGTTACCAGGATAGTGAATGCCACCACAAGCCCCAGGCGGGGAACGCTGTAGCCGATGGCGGCAATGAGCACCAGTCCGGCAGGACCGGCCAGCAGCGTGTACCAGGGGACCTGGGACAGGCCGGACAGATTGCCGCCCCGCAGCAGGATCATGATGATGCCGATAAGAAAACCGCCCCCCCCATAGGTGACGAACACGCTTTCAAGGGTGCCCACCTGCTTGTCGATCCCCCCCATCAGCTGACCCTGAAATGCCACGGCAATGCCGCCGATGGCGGCTATTACGGCCAGATAAATAAAACTCACTTTTTTCTCCTTTGGTTGCAAAAACGGCTGTTACAGGGTTTTGTGCGGCCCGTGTGGGATCCCTGATTTTTTTTGATTTCCACTACTACTAAAAAAGACCTTCCAAATCAAGCAGATCAAACGTCAACACCGGATTTTCCTTTTCATCATCCTCGTTCTGTTATATTTTACCCAGACACACGTTGAGGTCAGGTCATTTAAGGAGGCAGACATGAGACTTCCTGTTATCGTTGTCACAGCTGTGCTGATTTTTTTGGTCACACGGTTTGTGATTTCCAGAAAACTGCTGTATTTCCCTGTACCGGTCAATTCCGAGCAATTGGCACAGGTGGTGGCCCGGATTCCCGAGGCAGAAGAGGTGCGGATTTCTGTGGGGAAAAACACCGTGCTCCATGGATGGCTGATAAAAAAAGACTGGACCGGCCTGCCCACGGTATTCTATTTCGGGGGCAATGCCGAGGAAGTGTCGGTGAACCTGATGGATTTTTCAACCAGGGTGTCGGCCAACGGGGTTCTGATCAATTACCGGGGATACGGTCATAGCGGTGGATCGCCTTCAGAAGCGCGTCTCAAGGCGGATGCATTGGCCATTTATGATCATATGGCAAATCAGTATTCTCTGGATGCTGCCGAATGTGTGGCCTGGGGCCGAAGTCTGGGGTCTTCCATGGCAGCTTATCTGGCTCTGGAGCGGGGCCTGGGCAAACTGATCCTCACCTGTCCTTTTGACAGCATTCAGGCGGTAGCGGGTGCGTATTATCCTTCCTGGCTGGTGAATCTGGTACTGGAGGACCGGCACCGCACCATCGATTTCGCGGCCAGGATTACCAGCCCGACCCTGATCCTGGCGGCACCCAATGACGAGGTGATACCCACCCGGCATACACTTCGCCTGTATGAACGCCTGACCTGCCCCAAACTGCTGGCTCCGGTCCATGGGGCCGGTCACAATACCATTTCT
Organism: uncultured Desulfotignum sp.; assembly: GCA_937951975.1. GTDB lineage: Bacteria > Desulfobacterota > Desulfobacteria > Desulfobacterales > Desulfobacteraceae > Desulfotignum. The sequence goes on along the minus strand of CALGAJ010000385.1, from coordinate 1,028 downwards.
GCATATGAAGCCTATTTTGATGCCGTGAACACATTTCTGGAAAAAGACCTGTCGACCCCCGGGTCTGATCTGTTGACAAAGCATCCGGCAACATGACAGCGATATCGAAAAAAAAAGCCCCGGTCCGGATGGAAATCCGTGGTGCGGTCCTGGCGGGGATCCCCATATTCATCGGCTATTTCCCGGCGGCCGTGGCCTTTGGTATCCTGGCAAAAGGATGCGACACCAGCCTCATGGAAGCGTTTTTGTTTTCCGCAGTGGTGTTTGCCGGGGCCAGCCAGTTTATCGCTTTGAACCTGCTGATGACCGGCATGGGACCGGGAGGTATCATTCTGACCACTCTGCTGGTGAATTTCAGACATTTTCTCATGAGCGCGTATCTGTCCACCCGGCTCAGAAATCTGGCGCACACCACCTATTTTTTTCTGGCCTTCGGGGTGACGGATGAAGTGTTTTCCGTATTGTCTTTTCACAAAGGGGGCTTGACACCCCGGTTTGTATTTTTCCTGGAATTGTCCGCCTGGTCCGGATGGGTATCGGGCACGGTGTGCGGATTTGTTCTGGGCGGGTTTCTGCCCGACATTCTGACCCAGAGCATGGGGGTGGCCCTGTACGCCCTGCTGCTGGCCATTCTGATGCCGGCCCTCAGAACGTCGCGGCAGACGGTTTTTCTGGCCGTGCTGTCGGCCGGTCTGAACACGTTGCTGATATGGCTGGATCTGCTGCCCGCCGGGTGGACCATTATTGTCTGCATTCTGGTGGTGGCGTTTACGGGAGCGATGCTCACTCCGGAAAAAAAGGAGATCACCTGTGAATGACACCCTGTTTCACCTGATTTTCGGGATGGCCGCCGTGACCTATATACCCCGGCTTTTGCCTTTTTTGCTGCTCAATCGCCTGCATATTCCCCACAAAGTCAACGCGTTTTTAAAAGCCATTCCCGTGGCAGCCATCGGGGCATTGATCGTCCCCGGTGTTTTAACCGCCACACCGGATATGCCGGCAGCCGCCCTGGCAGGCATGGGATT
>CALGAJ010000384.1 GCA_937951975.1 uncultured Desulfotignum sp. | reverse complement strand
TGAACAGTACCGGAAATTTGGTTCTGTGAAAAGGTGGGGTTTATAAACCGCTTACGTTTTTTTGTTTGGTTCCATGATAATAATCTCCTGTTGCACTTCCCATAGTAATATTATGCCTGTTTGGGAAAAGGAACTATCTTCTCTTTGTTGGTGACAGTATTAAAAATCGTTGTTGCTTTTTTTAGGTTGTCCGGCGCCAGGTGTGCATATCTTTGGACCATTTGGAAGGATTTGTGACCCATCAGTTTTTGGAGTGTGTATAGGTCCATGCCATTCTGTGCCTGCCATGAAGCAAACGTATGGCGCAAAGTGTGGAAAACCACTTTTTCCCTGTCGTCGGAAACCTCTTTGTTAAAACCAAGGGAAGAAACAGTTCTTGGAAAAGTTTTTGACATGTATTTTATTTGGTTTCCATTGGTGTCGGGAAAAACCAAGTCCATTGTTTTATTTTGATAGTTTTTTTGCAGCATCTCTTTCACGGCATCGCTCATATAGGCATACCGGGATTCGGTGTTTTTGGTGTCAACCACATGTATCATATTATTGTCAAAATCTATGTTGCGCCAGGTTAGTCTGAATATCTCTTTGGCCCTCATGCCAGTGTGAAGGCTTAAAAGTGCCATATCGTGAACCTGGCCGCTTTTTTTCTTTAATGCGTGCAGCTGATCCGACGCCTCTTGATTGGTAAGAAATCTAACACGTTGATTGTTTATTTTTTGAAATTTAATCTTTGATACGGGATTCGGTCCGGGAAACATATCTGTGTGGATGGCCCTGTTAAACGCTTGTCTGATCGTGGCAAGAACATGTTGAACGGTTTTGGGAGCTTTGCCAGCTCTATCCATTTTGTTTTTTAATTTCTCTAAATCAAAAATGGTGATACCCTTCATTGGCTTGTTCCCGATAGAGTCTTTGATCCAATTCTCCCAAAAGCTTTTTTCTGCGTGCCAATTTTTTTTCTTTTCGGAATAGGGTTTGTAATGATTGTTCCAGAAATTGGTAAAGGTGATATTCTCTAAATCTGCTATCGTTCTTTTTTTCTCTTCTTCGATTTTTTGTAATTCTGCTATTTCACGTTCTTCTTTCAGGGAGACGGGTTTTAACCCTTTTTTGGCGTTGGTCTTGTAATAGTTTAATTTTTTCAGGCATGTTAATTCAGACCACCCATCAGATGACCAACCAAAGTTGATGGCAACTCGGTTCCCATTATGCTGATATTCAGCGCGGTAATATCTGTCATATTTCACGCCATGTTTTCTGGATGGATGTTTTTTATAATAAACATACCCAGACTCTTTAGAACCACCTTTATGCCATTTGATTTTCTGGGGCATTAGGAAACCTCCCAATTGATAAATTTAATGTGGTTTTTAATGTGATTTTATTTGAATATTAAATTGATGTCAAGTGCAATTGAATGAAAATATTTGCCACATAAAATATTTAAATCATTGATAATTTGTTAATTTTATATGATGCTTTTTGACGTTAAATGAATGGTAAAAAAATTGGCTGTTAACCAATGGGTCCGCGGTTCAAGTCCGTGCTGGGGAGCCAACATTACCAAAGATTTCCCGGTGAGTCATCTTACCGGGATTTTTTGTTTCTGCATGACTTAATGCACATTCTTTGCAATTTTTCGGACCTGATACCCCTGTTTTGGATGTTGACAATCCGGTATTTGCGGCGTATGGCTGAAACAAGTCAGTGAACCGTCAGATCATGGAGGAAACCCAATGAAAACACAGTTTCGAAACCTGGTTTTTGAAGGGGGCGGCGTCAAGGGGATCGCATACGTTGGCGCCATGCAGGTACTGTTTCACCGGGGCCATCTTGACGGCATCCGGCGGGTGGGGGGTACCAGTGCCGGTGCCATCAATGCATTGATCTTTGCGTTGGGATATTCCATACCCGAGCAGAAAGAGATTCTGGCCTCAACGGATTTCAAGAAATTCATGGATAATTCTTTTGGCGTCATCCGGGATATTACCCGGCTGACACGGCAGTTCGGGTGGAACAAGGGGGATTTTTTCACCGACTGGGTCGAAAGTCTTGTGGAAAAAAAAATGGGAACCCGGTCCGCGACATTCAAGGATCTGCAGGATGCGGGCCGCCCGGATCTTTATGTTGTCGGCACCAACCTGACCACCGGGTATGTGGAATGCTTTTCCGCTGAGCGCCATCCGGACATGCCTTTGGCAACGGCTCTTCGCATCAGCATGTCCATTCCTTTGTTTTTTGCCGCTGTCAGGCACGGCAAGAGAAAGGATGTCTATGTGGACGGGGGCGTGATTCTCAACTATCCGGTCAAGCTTTTTGACCGGGAAAAATATATCGACATGGCAACCGAATTCGGGGCGGCCCGACGGGTGTCCTATTATAATCGGGAGAACGCCGCTTTTCTGCTGGACCAGCCCGACCGGAGCCCCTATGTGTACAACCGGCAGACTTTGGGACTGCGCCTGGACACTGCTGAAGAGATCGGCTTGTTCCGCTACGGCCAGCCGGTTGCGGGAAAAAAGATTACCGATCTGTTCGACTTTCTCAAGGTATTGGTTGCCGCCCAGATGCAGGTGCAGGAAAACCAGCACCTGCACAGTGATGACTGGCACAGAACCCTTTACATCAACACCCTGGATGTCCGGACAACCGACTTCAATATATCTTCGGAAAAAAAGAATGCGCTGCTGACCCAGGGCATTCAGGGTGCGGAAACCTACTTCCGGTGGTTTGAAAACCCGTCGGAACTCCCGGTGAACCGGATCAGGGAGATCAGCGGTCAGGCATCCCGGTAAGCGGTGACGGTCAGCACCCGGGCCAGGGATTCCGGATCCGGAGTCTCAATGGGGGTGATCTTTCGCAGCGCAGAAAGCTGGCTGTCCAGGATCGCTTTTTCCGCTTCCGGGTCTGCCAGTTCCAGACCGGGAATCTGCTGCCACCCGCGGCTCAACCGCATCAGTCCCTGCCACACGGTTTTGTCGTACCCGGCCCTGTCCGCCACCTGGGCCGCCCGCTGGAGGGAAACCCCAGCATCCCGGGAGACAGCAGTTCCCCGGGATGCAACAGAGGCGGTTGATCCTAAAGCGGCCAGCACAGCCTTTTCCTGATCAAACTTGGTCTTGTAGAGCAACAGCAGTTCATGCCGGTGTTTCCGGGTCAGATCCGCCGACACCACAATACTGCGGATCATTTCAGTGAATTTTTCCCGGGCCTTGTCCGGATCGTTCTGGGCCAGGTATTCTCTGGCGGAAATCCAGGCCGCATAAAACGGCAGCCGGGGAAGATCGTCGCGCTGGGGGCGGTGGCGGACCTGTATCACGCAATAATCAAACTGGTCGACCGGGGTCAGGGACTGTGATGACGCACCGCGTTTGAGCATGCCGTCCCTGCTGATCCACAGCGTGTCTGCAGGTACGGCATCCCGGGCACAGTTCCCGTAAACCAGAAACCCTTGTTTGAGGCTGCCGCCCGTCAATTCATCCCGGACAGCAAATCGCTGGCCGATCTCTTCCATGCCCAGCAGCGGCATCAGTTCCTGGGCCAGGGGCCGGGCCAATTTGAGGTAACTGGAAATCTGGGAGACGTCAAAGGTTGCTGCCAGAGTCTCCACCAGCGTGAACAGCCCCTTGATCAGGTTGTCCACCTCCACCCGGAAAAGTCCCACAAACAGCCCGATGTCTCCACCCATATAGGGAATGGGCCCGGCAACCCTTGTATTGCGGTATTCCACAAATCGGCCGTCCATATAGGCATCCAGGTTTTTCATGATCTGGTTACCCACAAAAAACGGCACCTGCTCGACACCGCTGTCATACAAAAATTCCGGCACCGCCAGGCATAAAGGGATAAATCCCCGCCAGGTCTGCTGACGCCGGTGCAGATACATCTCGGTGAGCCGGATCTCGAAATAAGATTCTTCGGGAACCAGAACGGTCCCGGAATACCCGTCGACCAGCACCTGGTCGTCGGGGATGCGCATATAGAGCTTAGGGCCAGTCTCCCGTCCCAACAGCCTGTCCACCAGGTTTCCCATATCTTCCCCTTTCATTTTTGATGGTCCGGCTTCGACCGGATCTGTTTTGCACTGGCTGCAAACCGGCATTTTACCGGCCCTGAATGATCAGCATGGCTGCGGCCCAGATGCGGTTGTCATAGTATCTTTCATACATCGCCTGCCGGGTTTCCAGAAACGCGAGTGGCAATGACCTGTTTTCCTCAAACAGTTTCTTGTAAAACTGATCGGCATAATCAGCGGCCTTGTCGTCCTCGATTTCCCACCGGAACCCGATGATGGACGGGATCATCTGCCGGGCCAGGCCCAGGACAAAGTCAGTCCCGGCACTTTCACAACTGCTCAGATAGATGAACTGGGTTTTGTTGTGAAAGCGCAGCTGCTGGCTGAACAAATCGCTGGGTACTGATTTCGGACCGGTTTCCGATGGAAAGAAAAAATACCCTTTTTTGCTCCGGGGATCGAAATACGTGTGGCCGGCATAATGGATCAGATCCCAGCTAGTGCCTTCATGAAGCAGCGCTTTGAGGGGTTCATTGAAACGACCGTCCTGATCCGGAGTTACCATGCCGACTTTTGCGATATTGAATCGGGCGCTGTTTTCGTTAAAATAGGTGAAAAGTTTCTCTGCCTCTGCCATCACTTTGGGGATCGGGTTCAAAATGATGGTTCCGTCCTGGGGGATCTCCGCCTCTCCAAAGGTTTCTGCCGCGATGATCAGGCAGTTCACCGGGGGCCGGTCTTCTCCGTGATCCCTGAATAAAAACGGGGATTCAGGCCAGAACGATTCTGAAATCGTCACGGTCCGGGACAGCGGCAGCAGCAGCATGAGGTGGTTTTTGTTATCATCCACGATGGCTTCCAGGGCCAAAGGATAGATGTCTTCTTTCACCACGAACCGTATCCAGAGTTGTTTTTCATCCACCACCGCTGCCGACAGCGCCTTGAATGCATCGCTGAATTCCTTGTTATTTTTGAAAATCTGCTTGAGAATTTTTCTCCCGATCCATCTAAGCTCTTCCTTCCATTCCTCGTCTTTCAGCATTTTCCGGGACCGGTGGATCAGATCATCAATTTCAAGTGTGTCGATCTTCAGAATTCCCCTGGCGTCATGAAATTCAATCCCAGTGCCTTCCATTTTATACTCTGCCCTGTTGCGGGAGAGAATGAGATCCACCCGGCCCAATTTCAGTTCCGGCATCGGATCCGGGTCCGGGTCGGACGACCCGGGGCTCTGGGGCAGAAATGTGCGGCACCATTGGATCAGTTCATCCTCCATGGTTTCCGTGCCGTCAATCACCAGTTTTACCTGCGCCATTTTCTGGATTTCGTTAAACACCCCGGCATCGTGGGCGATCAGGATAGCCGGGATATGACATCCGTCGCGGTTCAGGGTTTGCAGCAGCTTTAACCCATATGTTTTGCTGGTGTAGTCCCGGGTTGTCTCATCTTCAGGAATGTGAATATGGCACACCAGCAGATCATATCCCACGGAATCCCGGGCCGCCATCCTCTGCCTGGCTTCAGCCGCACTGCCTGCCCCGTGGATCGTCACATCCTTGTCCGGTTGGTCAAACACCGCCCGGATGCATTTCCCGATGGTTTCCACCAGTTCCGGATCCGGCATGATGATGAGAACCGACGGCATCACAATTTGCTCCTTTCCGGGCTGACCGGAAGCATTAGAGTGAAGATCCGCGCCTCTCTCCGGCGTGTTACAGTGTACTCGCCCTTGTGGTTGGCGACAAAAGACCGGATCACCGGTTCTCCCAGTGCCATGTCGGCAAGGGTTTCACTGAGCTCGGCCCGGGTTTCCATGTCCTGTTCGGCGGCCTGTTTTTCCGGCACCGGCAACGCACCCTGAAGGGTCAGCATGATCCGTCCCTGTTTTTCAGTCACAACCATGATCACCGCTTCTTTTTGACCGGCGCTTCTCAGAAGATAGGACAGGATTGTTTCCACGCAGAAGGTCAGCTGGAAAATATCTCCCTCCAGCAGGGGGAGGTGTGCCGGTTTTTCAATGATCACTTTTTCCCATTCAGCCGCCGGAAACGCGTCAGCCAGCCGGGCAAAGATCTCGGCAATGTCCAGAAGCACAGGCTGATAGGGCACCAGCCCGGCTTTGGGGTCATAGAGCATCAGCCGGTCATAAGTCAATTTCAGCCGGCGAAGCTGGGTGAGGGACTTGGACAGTGTGTCCCGGCGGATTGAGGGGTCGTGTTCATCCACCACATGCGTGAGCCAGGAAAACAGCAGAGAAAGCGGGGTCTTGGTCTGTACCGCGATTTCATAATAGAGCCGGCCCAGGTAATCCAGTTCTTCCATGCGTTTGACCAGACTCAGGTCCCGGGCGATGGCCAGATGACCCCCGATCTCCCGGGGCAGTTCCAGGACCGACAGATACACGGTCACAAGGTCCCCGTTTTTACGGCGCAACACGGTTTCCCGCCCCGGGATCTGTCCGCCTTTTTTGAGCCACGCCGGCACTTCCGGATCCATGAACAGTGATTCAAGCGGGATCTGTTCGAATTCAGCCGCCTCATACCCCAGCAGTTTTTTCACCGCCGGGTTGCACTGCCGGATCTGCCGGACGCTGTCGAACACCAGGATGGCATCTGACACATTGTCCAGGGTCTGTTTGAGAAAATGGTGCTGGAACGCATGTTCAAGCAGCGTGCCGATTTCCCCGTGCACGGTCTGCAGCGCGTCCAGCTCGTCCGCTGAAAACGCATTTTCCAGCGGATCTTCAATGTTCAGCAGCCAGAACGGCCGGCCATCCGCCATAATGGGCAGGCATAGTGCGGAACGGCTTTTGGTTTCAAACTGATTCACAAAGCAGTCTCGGACAACGGGATCAACGGTCACATCACCGCTGATCACGGGTCGGCCGGTCTGGCGGACACGGCCCAGCACCCCCTGGTCCCACCTTTGGGTATAGTTTCGGGGCAGCAACGGGTTTTCTTTATCGTCAGAGGCTTTCTGGCTCAAGAGTCGAAACACCTGGTCCCGCTCGTCAATGCTGAAAATGGAGATATGCTGCCAGTGATAGAAAGTCACCAGTTCCGAGGTGATCAGGTCAGCCACCGCCTTCATGTCATTGCAGGCGTTAAATATTTTTTTCACCAGCAGGAACCGGAAGGTCAGTTCTTTTCTTTCTTCCATGTGCAGGGCCGCCTGAACCGCTTTTTTCACGGGAAGAGCTTTCAGGCGCCTTTGGTCCTCCCGGATGAACGCCCTCTTGTTTTTTCGGAAAAAAGTGATCGCAGCCACCAGGAGAGGCGTTTCTCCGTTCTGGGTATCAAACACGGGAAACCGGATCAGGGAATGCAGATTTCCTTTGAGAAACTGCTGAACATGCGGATCTTTTTTGAGTTCATGCCATTCGGGCCGGTTGATGAACGCTTCCAGGTCATCGATGACATCGCCCTGCCGGTTCCGGATCCATTTGATCAGCGAGGGGGGCATCGGCCACCATCGGATCGTTTTTTGTATCTCTGGAAAGGTGAAAAGGGCTCGGGTATGGCCCAGATCTCTGCTGTACACAGCCACTGAGGCCATGTCAAAGGGGCAGATGTCCGCGATTTCGCCCAATACCTTTTGCAGCAGGTCCGTGGCTTCCACACAGGCGATGATGTGCTGATTGATTCGCTCAGCCGCTTTTTCCAGTTCCATGGTGCGGATGATGGCCACGCTGCCGGCGATTCTCCCCTGGGGATCCCGTTCCGGCGTGGCAGCGATCATCACCGGGATCTTCCGGTGGTTGTCCAGCCGTGTCATTTCGATGGGGTAGGCATTGGCCCGGCCGTTTTCGAACCGTTTTTTCACTTCCCGATCCAGAATCTGCTGATTTTCAGGATCCGGGAAAAAATCGTCGATACGCCTCCCAATGGTCTTGTTATCAATTCCCAGCATCCGGCGGATGTAAGGATTGGCATACGTGAGAACCCGCTGGGTATTGATCTTGATCACCCCCACCGGCACCTGGTCAAACACCTGGTATATGCCGGCCATGGGACCGGAAAGATCCACCAGACCCGCATATCCTCCCACATGACGCCCGGAAATCACCAGGGGCGCCAGTTCAGCCCCCACCGGCACCGGACGGTCCCCGGACGGGGCGGTCAGCTGCAGTGCCCGCAACATGGGTGCTGCCCGGCGGTCCGGGGACAGGGCTTTGTCAATAAAGGCCCTGTCTTCTTTCGCAAACAAAGAGGCAAACAAGGTGCCCTCAAAGGACTTTTTCCCGGCGAGGCGATGCATCTGTCCGTTGGCAAAAACGATCCGCCCCCCGGGATCGATCCGGCAGAATGCCCGGCCCCCATGCTTGATCACCTGTTCATACACCTGGCCGGTTTTTTCCAGAATACACCCGGCAACCTGGTCCAGATGAAGATATATCTGGAGCGTGGTATCGCTTTGATCCGCATCCGGAAACCGGATGCCCCACCGGGTGTCAATCGCCCAAAGCAAGCCGGATTTTTCAGTCATAAACGCAGCAAGGGACATATCCGGCCGTTGCACACGGGTCACCACACCATCCAGGCAGGATGCCGGAACATCGCCGGTGGCCAGAGATGCAACCAGGCAGGTCAGCAGATCTTTTTCGCCGGCCAGGTCCGAAAGAAAGGCTTTGGCGCAGGAGCTGCCGGCCGGCCACATGTCAAGAACACGGTTTTTCCATGCCGTGACAATCAAATTTCGGTGGACCCGGAGCTCTTCGGCAATCTCAGGCCGGGGCACTATTGCGGGAAGATGACTATGCATCACACCACCTCCTGTTAACGGGACAGAACCCGGACGTTTCAAGTTGCTTCACCGGATCGAGCTTATTGCCGGCACTTCCGGCAGGAATTTTTTCCAGGATATCAGGTTTGGGGCAGAGTCAACCGGCACCATCACCACAGAGAAGAGAGGACGGATTCATTTTTATAAGTTACTGGATATAAATAAAATATCGTCTACACATTGTCAACAGAAATTCTGAGTCGGTTAAAATATAAATGTCTGTTTTCCTGACGGCGCTGACTTGAATATCGATTATTTCTATGAAATTTAACGCTTGTTACAGAAATTTTGAATTTGATCTGGAGCCGAAAATAAGAAATAATATATGTTTGGAAATAAACCATCAAGGAGATGAGATGAAACAGGCATCGGATGACACGAATCAACCCATCCGGTTGACCCAGTGTGTGAAAGGGGCCGGTTGAGCGGCAAAATTGCCGCCGGGGGATCTGGCGGACGCATTGAACGGATTGACGGTTCCTACCAATGAAAATGTTCTGGTGGGAATGGGTACGGCAGATGATGCCGGCGTGTACAGGGTCAGCGATGATCTGGCATTGATTCAGACGGTGGATTTTTTTACCCCGATTGTGGATGATCCGTATGATTTCGGCCGGATTGCCGCAGCCAACGCACTGTCCGATGTTTATGCCATGGGAGGTGTCCCCAAAACCGCCATGAATCTGGTGGCGTTTCCTTTGCGTACCATGGACATGACGGTTCTGAAAAAAATACTGGCTGGCGGCATCCGTGTGCTGGAAGAATCGGGTACCGTTCTTCTGGGGGGGCACAGTGTGGAGGATGATGAACTCAAGTACGGATTGTCCGTCACCGGATTTGTTCACCCGGACCGGATTCTGGCCAACCAGGGCCTGAGACCCGGAGACCGGTTGATTCTTACCAAGCCGCTGGGTACCGGTGTCATGAACACGGCGGTCAAAGCCGGTCTGGCTTCCCCGGATCAGGTCAAAGAAATTACCGAGCTGATGGCCGCATTGAACCGGGATGCCGCAGATGTCATGAACCGGTTTCCGGTTTCCGCCTGCACGGATATCACCGGATTCGGACTTTTAGGACACCTCGCGGAAATGGTGACCGGCACGTCGGTCGGGGTTCGTGTTTTCAGTGATCAAGTGCCGTTGATATCCGGGGCGCTGGCGTTTGCCGGCATGGGCCTGGTACCTGGCGGGGCGTTTCGGAACCGCCAGTTCCGGGCAGCCATGGTACACATGGTTGACCGGATCAGTCCGGCGTTAAGGGATGTTTTTTTTGATCCGCAGACATCAGGAGGATTGCTCATGGGATGTCCAAAACCGCAGTCCCGGGATCTTGTCAATGCGCTGCAGGATCAGAAAATTGCCTGTGCCGCTGTGATCGGAGAGGTTCGGAATCAACATCCCGGAAAAATAGAGGTGGTCTGACAAGATCGTGACAGCGGCCACAAAAGACAAACCCATTCAAAAATGAAAGAAACATAATGATGACAATGAATATCGATGCCCGGAAACTGGCCTGTCCCCAGCCCGTACTTTTGACCAAGCAGGCCGTGGATGCAAAGTCGCCGTCCCGCATCACGGTGCAGGTGGACAATGAAGCCGCAGTTGAAAACGTGTCCCGGTTTCTGGGAACAAAAGGATATGAGACCACCACATCTGCCCAGGGAGACGTTTTCACTGTTTCCGGGATTGCCATGCAGCAGTCAGGGGACCGGAATGATCCGCCGCGAATTGACGAAAGCCTGACCGGCGCTTCAGATGCCCATGATAAAGAAAAGAATCAGAAAATACTGGTGGTCATTGCTACAGATCGCATGGGATTCGGGGATGATGATCTTGGACGGAAACTGATGATCAGTTTTATTAACACGCTGGGAGAAATGGGTGATGACCTGTGGCGGATCGTGTTTGTCAATAACGGGGTCAAGTTGACCGTTGCAGGGTCTCCGGTGCTGGATGCACTCATGGCATATGAAAAACACAATCTTTCCATCTGGGTCTGCGGCACCTGCCTGACCTATTTTGATCTGCTGAATGAAAAACAGGTGGGAGAAACCACCAATATGCTGGATATTGTCACTGCCATGCAGTTGGCTACCAAAGTGATCACGCTGTAAAACAAAGGGGAAAATTCCGATTTTTTTTACTTTAACCGGTGCCTGAAGCTGTGATAAGATAAAGGGGTCATTTTTCAAGGGAGGTTATACTATGGCCCAGACATCTCCACAACGACTGGTCACCGATCTGTTCGCCGTTGCAGGCGTGGAAATCAATGGTGAAAATTCCTGGGATATTCAGGTAAAGCAGAATTTTTTTTTCAAGCGGCTGATAGCCGGCGGCTCCATGGCTTTGGGTGAAAGTTATATGGACGGGTGGTGGGAATGCCCCCGGCTGGATCAGTTTTTCGATAGAATCCTGCAGGCCCGGCTGGATGAACAGGCCATAAAATCCATACGTGCCGTATGGTGCCGTTTCAAGGCCATGTTGACGGTATCTCCGGGAAAATTCAGAGCGTTTGAAATCGGCCGCCGGCATTATGATATCGGCAATGAGCTGTTCTCGCTGATGCTGGACAAATCCATGAATTATTCCTGCGGGTACTGGAAAAACGCCGATACCCTGGAAGCGGCCCAGGAAGCCAAAATGGACCTGATCTGCCGGAAGTTACAGCTGGCACCGGGTATGCGGGTGCTGGACATCGGTTGCGGATGGGGAGGGTTGTCGGCATATATGGCACAGAAATATCAGGTCAGTGTGACGGGTGTCACCGTGTCAAAAGAGCAGGTGGCGCTGGCCACAAAGCGGTGTCAGGAACTGCCTGTGGAGATCCGGCGCATGGATTACCGGGATCTGTTTGAATCCTTTGACCGGATCGTGTCTGTGGGAATGTTCGAGCATGTGGGATGTGCCCACTATAAAACCTTTATGGGTGTGGTACACCGGTGCCTGAATGATCAGGGCCTTTTTCTGCTTCACACCATTGCCGGTAACCGGTCTGTGCGAAGCTGCGATCCCTGGATTTCCACCTATATTTTTCCCAATTCCATGGTGCCGTCCAGCCGTCAGATCTCTGCGGCGGCTGAAAAATTTTTCATTCTGGAGGACTGGCACAGTTTCGGTCCTGACTATGACCCCACTCTGATGGCCTGGTATGACAATTTCGTAGCCAACTGGGACAAAATAAAGCACCGGTATGACAACCGGTTTTTCCGGATGTGGACCTATTATCTGCTGGCCTGTGCCGGTACATTCAGAGCCCGGAGCAATCAGTTGTGGCAGATTGTGTTCTCAAAAGGCGGTGTCCGGCCGGCATATACCAGTGTGCGATGATTCACCGTTCAGGGGGCAGGCGAGATCAACCCTTTGGCAATGGCGTATCGGGTCAGACCGGCCACGCCCTGAATGCCCAGCTTGGATTTGAGGTTCCGGCGGTAGACATCGATGGTTTTCACGCTTAAATTCAGGATGTCCGCGGTTTCTTTCGAGCTGTGACCTTCGGCGATATGAACCAGTACCTGTTTTTCCCGTTTGGACAGCTGACTCAGGCGATCCGGTGAATCCCCCACCAGCAGGTGAGTGATTTCCGGACTTAAGTAAACATGACCGTCCAGCACGGATCTTATGCCGGTCACCAATTCTTTGAAAGAGCAGGATTTGAGTATATAACCGGATGCGCCGGCAGTCAGCATGCCTTTGACATAAATTTTTTCCGTATGCATGGACAGGGCGACAATACGGATGGCCGGATTGACAGCCAGAATTCTCCGGGTGGCTTCCATGCCGTTGAGATCGGGCATGCTGATATCCATGAGGATGAGATCCGGATCGGATTTTCCGGCTAATGAAACCGCCTCGGCCCCGTTGACGGCCCGGGCCGTGACGGTGAACTCGCCGGTTGCTTCAAGCGCCTTGCAGATGCCGTCGTGAAAGACCCGGTGGTCATCCACGATAATGATGGTTTTCTTATTCATGGGTATGAGATTCCCTGTGATTGACCGGCACGGTCAGTAGAATTTTCGTCCCTTTGCCGGGTGTGGATGTAATGGTCATGGCGCCGCCGAAATTCTGAATCCGTTCAGACAGGCTGTACAGGCCGAATCCGTGATCCTTGGATGGTTTCAATGTCTGAACCTCCATGCCCGCGCCTGAATCTTCCACCTGCAGGCAGATGTCCGGTCCCGAAACCCGCAACTCGATGGTGGCGTCCGGGGTGCCGGCATGCTTTTGGATATTGGTCAGTAATTCATTGACCGCCCGGTACAGCGTGACCTTCAGTGCATGGGACAGCGGAACCGGATCGGTGACTTCATTGATGTACTGGTAAGTGGTTCCTTCCCGGGCATTGATCTCTTCAATCAGTGCACCAATGGCGATATCGATGTCAAAGTCATCCAGAATCGGTGGAGACAGTTTGTAAATCATTGTTCTGATCTCGCGAACCGCTTGTTCCAGAATGTCTTGAATGGCGCAGATCTGATCCGTCCGGGGGGGGTGATCGGATTCCGCCAGATTTTTTGTCCGTGAAATACCTAAGGCCAATGTCTGGACAACGCTGTCGTGCAGATCCGAAGCGATCAATTTCCGTTCCACTTCATCTGAATGGACCAGGTATTCATTGAGTTTTTTCAGCCGGTCCGCCTGAAGTGACAGTGCTTGAATATGGGCTTTTTCCCTTTTTTGGGACTGTTGCAGGCGATGAATCATTTCATTGAAGGCCCGGGACAGTTCCCCGATTTCATCGTTGCCGCTTTCCGGGGCTTTTTCTGAATACACATCCTTTGATATCCGGCGTGTCAGGCGGGTTAACTGCTTGAGGGGACGGATAAACCGTATGATGCTTGAATAAATGAACCCCATGGCCACAAACAGAATAATACCGGCATAGATCATGAAGTTTTTCAGAATCTCTGACAGGTTGAGATCCATCACTTTGCGTGTCTGCTCAATGGAGTGGAGCAAATTGTTTTCGCTGCTGACCAGCACAATATGCCAGTTGGTTTGATGAAGGCGATGCGATGCCACAATATAGGACTGGTCCTGTATGGCGAGCGTATCCTGGTATGACGTGGAATTCAGGATGTTCTGTGCGGCTTGTTCAATGACAGGCTGTCGGGATTTCGTGAGGTTCAGTGACAGGATATCGTTTGAATGCTTGAAATGACTGATGTCCTCATTAAGGCCAAGCAGGGGTAGAAGGGTAAGGGGAAAAGAGATCAATCGGCCCTGTGAATCCATGAGAAGCGCAAAAAAATTACCGGGAGAGAGATCCGGATTTGAAAAAAAGGGATGGCCTTTGACCAGATCCTGAAATATTTCAGCCAGAGGAATGTCCATACCGGTGACTTCTTTGAGACGGCCGTTCCCGTCCAGTATGGGGGAAACGCCTGTCATCATCAGCCCGGCTGCCACATCGTCTTTGTAGGGCCGGGTCCATCGAAAATGGGAGTCCGCCCCGGACTGCCGCGTAAAAATGGTCATGGGTTCACCATGGCGGAGGTCAAATTCATCCGGATGCGGCAGATTGAAACAGGCCTGACGCATGGCGGGATTCAATGTATAGTATTTTCCGATCCCGGTCCGGGTGATTAAATGAGCAGCCATTGCCCGGTGACAGTTTTTTTTGGCCATGACCAGATACAGATCCATTTCCGCCAGGGCCTGCAGTTCCGATGTGATGGGCGGAGACAGGGTTTTATCCCCCCAGAATGCCGTGATAAGAGGGTCGGATTCAGGGGTGTACCATATGGTGTTTTCAGGATTATGTATCATGGACGGAACATGGTGATGAAAATCATCGCCGGCTGCCAGGCGGGTGTATATTTCACTGGCTTTCATACCCAGAAATGTCACGGATGTCTGATAATGTAAAAACAGTTCATCGTATTTCTGGGCTTTTTCCCGGGCCATGGATGCCAGATATTGATTGGCCATCTGTTTAATCTGTCTGGTATTGGCGATATCTGCGAACTGACCCAGATTTTCCAGGGATTGAATGACCAGAAAAAATAAAAGCGTGGTTAAAATCAGTATGTAGATGACAGAGCTGCTGAACAGTTTTATGGAAAGAGGTATTTTTTTAAAAAAAGTGTTTTTTCGTTCTGTCATGGCGTGTCTTTTATCATTATTTCCACAGAATTTGCAAGTAAGGGAATTCGCCGGCTTGAGTTTCAGAAGGTCTGAAAACGGGCATCATCGGTTCAATGTCCAGTCGTAATACAGATACTGGATATCAATTTCGCCGGTGGCAGCAGTGTTATCCAGGGCCTGTTTCAAGGCATCATCTGCATACCGGCGGATGAAACCCAGGGGGTTGTCTGAAAAATCCCCTTCAAACCATTTGAAAATCCGGCTGACAAAAAGCGTTCCATCCTTTAAAAACGTGTTTTTCGGATGGTTGATGAATTGCCGTGTCTGTTCATCCAGGAGGGATTCCAGCGTGTCGCCTTCATAGGGTTCGTTTAAAAGAGGCGGACAGCTTTTCGCCGCACAATTGATGGCAAAATGCATTCGGGGATCTTTGAACCGGGGCCTGAGAATATCATGCTCGATATGGTCCAGATTCACCTTGAAACCGCTGAGGGGGATAAATTTTTTGCTCCGGGGATTGGAAAAAAAACCGCCGGTTTCCTTGATGGAATTGATGCCCGGATACCGGGCCAGGACCAGTTTGATGGTAAATGCGTTATAGGCGTTGATATAAAAGGCGAACTGGTGATTGTGAGATAAAGTCCCCGGGTCTGTGGCACTTAAAATAGCCAGGTATTGATCCAGTTTGGCCTCATCCTGTTTAAACCCGTCATAATCCACCCGCCCGTTTTTAACATGATCCTGGAGCAGTTCGGCCCATAACCGGTTGTCCACAAAATCTGCGGCAAAGGACAAATCAGGACCGGCCCACCCCGTTGACAGTATAAATAATATGAGAAAAAACGCTGGTTTCATTCGGTCAGTTAATCACAGTTTTTCGGTAATTGCCACCGGATTTTAATGTCTTTGAGTGTCATGCTGCAAAGTTATATCATACCGATGCCGGCAGATAGATTCAATCCGCCGTGGAAAAAAGGAAAGGGTTTGAGGTTGAGACGGTTGAGATGGCTGAATTGCTTTGCCGGAAAAATCAGCCCGGTGCGCCAGCCTTTAAAATCCGCTGCCAGTTTCCGGGTGATTTCCCGGTAAAAGGCAGGGGTGTCCAGGTGGTTTTCCAGGCGCCGTCCATAGGGCGGATTCAGCACCACGACCCCTTTTTTGCGGGTGAATCGATCCGGATGCAGATCAAAAAAATTGTGCACAAATGCATGCACCGGGGCCAGAAATGCGTGATCGGATAAATTGCTGACCAAGGCGGCCAGGGCATCGGGATCCACATCAGAAGCAAATATGGATGAGGCCGTTGAAAACTGCTGTGCGGCCCGTGATCTGGCATGGGCAAAACCCGCCGGGCTGAAACCGGGCCAGGCTTCACACGCAAACCGGCGATAAAATCCCGGCGGGACCCGGGCCTGCATCATGGCCCCTTCAATGGCAAAGGTTCCGGACCCGCACATGGGATCCATGAGCACGTCCTGTCCGGTGAATCCGGCTGTTTCCAGGATGGCAAAGGCCAGGTTCTCCCGCAGCGGGGCCGCGGTCACCTGTGTTTTAATGCCGCGCTTGAACAACGGGGAACCTGACATGTCCAGAGAGATTTCAAACCGGTTGTTTTCAGCCCGGATCATGACCGTCTGTGACAAGATCTCTTTGCCGGAAGCAAAATGATCCGTGTCACCGGGTTTGACGTTCAAAGCCGCCCGGATGATGGGACCGCATCTCTGGGCGATGGCATCGGAATGGTATAGCCGGGAAGTATGGGTGGTCACCTGGATGGACGGTTCAGTGCCGGCCGGTAAAAACAGTTCCCAGTCAATGTCGGACAGTTTTTTTTCCAGCAATGAAAAATGGGCGGCCCTGAATCGGGCCAGGCGCATGAGAATTCGGGATGGTGCGCGGAGCCACAGGTTGGCCAGGCAGGCATCGGCCAGTTTGCCGGAAAAACTCACCCCGCCGGGCACCACATCAATATCGTGAATCCGGAGGTTCAGGCGGGTGAGTTCTTTGGCACAGACCTGCCGGAGACCGGGCGGGCATACAGCGAAAAAATCATGGACTCTGGCACTGACACGGCGTTTGACCCGCCTGACAAAGGCCGAATCGGTCATAAGGGGGTCAGCTTTTCGAGTCGCAGGAATCCAGAATCCGCTGGATCCGTTCCTGGATGAAATCAATGGCTGCCGCAATGGTACCCATTGAGATGTGAGGGACATCTTCTGCCAGACGCGTGACTTCTCCTTCATCCATGTCAGCGATTTTTGACACGGCAAAACTGTCCACAGCT
>CALGAJ010000383.1 GCA_937951975.1 uncultured Desulfotignum sp. | reverse complement strand
TCTTGTCTGTTATCGAAAACTGAATGGATTATGATTTCAAAATCTTCAATCGTATAGAAAATCGAAAAAGGAAACCGCCGAATCGGGCATCCTCGAAAATCAGAATATCTTTTTTGGTAAATCTTTGGGTTTTTCGAAATGTTTTGCACGGCAGCTTCAACACAATCCAGAAAGTCAGCTCCCAACCCTCTTCTTTGTTGTTCGTACCATAAAATCGCCAAATCGATTTCTGTCAACGCACGGGCAGTATATCGGGGGATCATTTAAATCCGTACTTTTTCCTTAACTCATCGTGAACTGCTTGGCAGTCATAGGTTTCTATTTTGCCGGCTTTGTATTCGGCATATCTTTTGTTCAGCTCTTTTTTTTGCCATTCCGGTAATGGCTCCTGTCCGGCATCTTGAGCGATGGAATCCCAGATATCGCCTACCAGCAGAAGTTTTTCAGAGAAATTTAGTTTATCAATTTCCCGTCTTATTTTTTCTTGGCCCATTTATATCCCTCTTGTGTTATTAGACTTTTTCCCATTATATCCCCCAACCAGAAATTTTAGCAACAATAGTTTTGGGCACATCCCTAAATGAAACCGGGGCTAATCATTCTCAATGACCGTTTTGTCAATCAGAAACGCAATAAAACATTATACATAATTCTCCAAAGGATGAAGGTGTTCCGGGTGTGATGCCGGCGGAGCCTCCGGAGAGGTCTTGCTGCTGACGGGCTGTCGGAGCCCGACAGGGATTCCAGGCCGGCAGCAAAACCCCTCCGGGGGCGGCACTACTGCATGACATGATGATTCAGGACACGATCTTACGGGCAAACTCCGCAGCTTTCCGGCGGATTGAATCGTCCATGGCATCGGGGGTGGTGCAGGAACCGATAAACAATGTGCCGGCATTCACTGCCTTGTGGTATTTCTGCATCCGGCCGAAAGCATTGATCATGCCTTCCGCATTTTCATCAAATCCACCGGCGCCCGTGGCGACCAGTGCCTGGCGCTGTCCTTCCACCATAGAGGCATGATTGGGCTGTTTGGCATTGGTATAAAAACTGTATGTCCGGTCGATCACCGCTTTTATCTGGGCGGAGAACCCCCAGAAATAGAGTGGGGAGCTGAAAATGGTCAATTGCGCATCTACCACTTTTTCCAGGATTGCCGGCATATCATCCTTTTGAATGCATCTGGTGGGCACCGGCTTTTCCTTGCACTTGCCGCATCCCATGCAGCCTTTCAGGTTTTTTGAATGCAGGTAAATGCGCGCCACGTCATGGCCGAGCGTCTGCAACTCTTGTTCCACCCAGGTCAGAACCCTGGCCGTGTTTCCTTTTTTTCTGGCACTTCCCTCTAAAATAACGACGTTCATTGGAATCTCCATAAAATTATCGGTTGGTAACGGGGCATAGATTAAGAACTGCTGGACTGTCTGTCAAACAGGAAAAGGGGCTGCCGGTATTGCCGGTCTACAGAATATTATGACGGGTCGATTTTTCTGCCGTCTGCAAAGGCGTCAGCGGCAGAAAAATCGTGAAGGTGGTGCCGTGGCGTTTGACCGATTCCACGGTGATGGTACCCCGATGCTGGGCGATGATATTTCTGGCGATGAACAGGCCGAACCCCGTGCCCTTGACCTGTTTGGAAGAAAAGAACAGGTCAAAGATCCTGGCCTTGGTTTCCACGTCCATGCCGCACCCGTCATCCTGGATACGGATCACCAGCTGACCGTCCTTCTCTTCGATGGTCAGACAGATGACATGCCCGGCCCGGTCCTTGTCCTCCACACAGGCATCCACGGCATTGTCCAGCATGTTCACCAGCGCGGACATCATGGAAGACGGATCCAGGTTCAGGGCGGCCGGGGCATTGTCCGACACCACCTGGAAATCAATGGGGTGGCCGGACAGTTTCATTTTCATGGTTTCCCGGATATCTTTGACAAACCGCTCCAGGGGCACGGACTGAATATCCATGGGCCGCTCCTTGGAATACAGCAGGATGTCCATGATCATCTGCTTGACCTTGTCCACGGCCTGGGACAGCAGGTCCAGCCCTTCGGAGACATCATCAAAATTCTTTTTTTTCAAACCGGACCGGGCCACGAACAGCCCGCCGTCCAGGTTGGTGAGCAGGCCCTTGATGTTGTGGGACACCGTACCCAGCATCAGGCCCAGAGAAGACAGGTGATCCGAGAGCTTGGATTTTTCCAGGACCAGCAGCTCCAGTTTCTGGGTATATTCCACCAGTTTCTGCTGGGCGATGAGATGGTCCGCCGCCTTGGTCACGGCCAGTTCCAGAATGTCCACATTCACGGGCTTGGTAATAAAATCCGTGGCACCGAATTTGAGGCTGGCAATGGTGAGGTCCATGTCCCCGTGACCGGTGATCATGATGACCGGGGTGTCCGGAGACCGGCGTTTCACCTGTTTGAGCAGTTCGATGCCCCCCATGACCGGCATCTTGATATCCGTGATCACAATGGCCGGATGGTGCTTGTCAAACAGTTCCAGGGCTTTTTTCCCGTCCGGGGCCAGGAGCACCTCATGCCCCATGTCCATGAGCGCGATCTCAAGCACCTCTCTGATATCTACCTCATCGTCCACAATCAGAATGGTGAAGGGTGTCTTGTCCATGAACGCCTCCTTTCAGGCATAGTCGTCGATGTCCTCGTCCGTTTCTTCGGGAATCGGAAACTTCAGGGTGAATTCCGCCCCGCCGTCCGGTGATGTGCCCACCTGGATATCCCCTTTACAGTCCTTGACGATGCCATAGGAGATGGACAGGCCCAGGCCGGTGCCCTTGCCCACTTCCTTGGTGGTGAAAAACGGCTCGAACAGGCGGTCTTTCGCCTCTTTCCGGATGCCGATGCCGGTATCGCTCACCTGGACGACCACCTTGTCATCGGCCACACAAGTCTGGATGACAATCCGGTCTTTGCCGTCATCACCGCTTCCCCGGGCCTCCCACTTGGCTTCGATGGCATCCTTGGCATTCATCACCAGGTTGATGAACACCTGTTCCAGGCGATCCGGGTCCGCCAGGATCTCGGGCAGAGCATCATTCTTCTCCCATAATACCTGGATCCCCCGGATTTTCAACTGCTGATGAAGCATGTCAAAGGTCTGCTGGATCACGTCATTGATCCGGGTTCTCACCAGCTTTATATCGGATTTTCTGGCAAACTGGCGCATGTGCTGGATGATTTTGTCGGCCCGGTCCACATTGATGTCGATTTTTCCGATCAGTTTGTGGAAAATCTCTTCGGAGATGGGTTCCTGATTATGGATCTTTCGCAGACAGAAACTGGCCGAAGATTTAATCA
The DNA here is from genome assembly GCA_937951975.1 of uncultured Desulfotignum sp. Classification (GTDB taxonomy): domain Bacteria; phylum Desulfobacterota; class Desulfobacteria; order Desulfobacterales; family Desulfobacteraceae; genus Desulfotignum. The sequence goes on along the minus strand of CALGAJ010000383.1, from coordinate 1,444 downwards.
CGGACAAGGGCTGGTTCAATTCATGGGCGATGCCCGTGGACATCTCTCCCAAAGTGGCCATTTTGCTGGCATGAAGCAGGTGCTGTTCGGTTTCCAGGCGCTGGGTGATGTCATTGATGGTGATCAGAAACACGTTCTGATCCGAGTATTGGGCCGGTGCCACCCACATGTCCACATCGATTTTTTTCCCGTCCGCCTTGATATGCTGGACCTTGGAGATCTCTTTTCTCGATTTCACCTGCCGGATCATGTCCGCCTGATCCTCTTGCGGGAAAAAATCACTGAACCGTTTTCCCGTCAGGGTGTTTCCGCCGGCATGATACAGATCCATGGCTTTGATATTGCAGTCCAGAATCTTCAACGTCTCCTGGTCCACCACAAACACGGGGTTGAAAATATTGTTGAAAATAGCATGGTATTTTTCTTCCGATTTTTTCAAGTCCTGTTCCAGGTGCCGGCGCTGGGTGATATCGATGCTCATTTCCATGCCCGCCACAATATCACCGTTTTCATCGAACATGGGGGCCGTGATGAAAATCCAGTGCTTTTTCTGACCCTTGCGGCCGATCCCTTCCGTCTCCCCGTAATGGGACCGGCCGTCGGCAAAGGTTTTTTCCACGGGGCAGTCCGGGCATGGATGGTCCAGCCCCTTATAAACCGAATAGCAGTAATCGCCGGGCCGGGGATCGAACCGTTCCTTGAATGCCCGGTTGTACTGGATCAGCCGGAAATTTTTATCCTGCACCGCGATCATGCACGGGGCATTGTCAAACAATGCCTGATATTCGTTTTTCTGTTTTTTGAGAGCTGCCTGATGGGCACCGATTTTCTTGCCCATCTGCCGGATCGCTTTGCCTAACGGCTGAATTTCATGGGCCCGGCCGATATCGATGTCTGCCTCATAATCACCGCTGGCAATGCGGCGGGTGCCTTCCACCAGCTTGATGATGGGTTTTTTCACAAAAAACAATGTGGTGAGAAAAATGATCACCGAAGTGATCAGGATCGTGAAAAGCGCCAGGCTGAAAACCCCTTGTTCCATTTTCACCACCTGGGCATCGGTTTCTTTCAAGGACACCACCACATCCAGGGCCCCTAAAATGGTCTGATCTTCGGAATGGAAATGACAGTCACTGGTGGCACACCCCGGGTCATTGCGGATGGGCTGCACAATGCCCAGAAGCCGGTGGCCTTCCGGTGACTGAATGATCCGGGTCCGTTCCTCCAGCGGGATTTCCGAGGGTGCGGGATCCATTTTATGGCAGATATCACAGGCCACGGCTTTGATATCCACATACTGATCCACTTCCCCGGGTTGATTGGTGAATTTGATCTGACCTTCCTTGTTGTAAATGCGGATATTTTCAATTCCGGGCTGGCGGGCGATGTTGTTGATGATCTGGTTGATGTCGTCCCGGGAATTGAGCATCATGGCATAATGGGT
>CALGAJ010000382.1 GCA_937951975.1 uncultured Desulfotignum sp. | reverse complement strand
CCCACCACCGGCATCAACCCCATGACCATGCCGACATTGATGAAAATCTGCCAGGAAATCATACTGGTGATACCGAACGCCGGAATGGATCCGAACAGATTCCGGCAGTTATAGGCAATATTCAGTCCCCAGCAGATCAGCAGAAAATCCAGGATCAGTAATACCGTGCATCCTGCCAGGCCCCATTCTTCCGCCAGCACGGATAAAATAAAATCCGTATGCTGTTCCGGCAGAAAAGCCAGTGCATTCTGCGTTCCCTGCAGAAATCCTTTTCCCGTGATCATTCCCGATCCAATGGCGATTTTAGACTGAATGATGTGATATCCGGTGCCCAGCGGGTCCCGATCCGGGTCCAGAAATGTCAGAATCCGGGCCTTTTGATAGGCTTTAAGACCGAAAAACCAGACAACAGGAAGAACGCATCCGCTCACCGCTCCCAGAATCAACAGCAGTTTTTTTTCGACTTTGACAAACAAAGTAATGGATCCGGCAATGAGCAACAGCATCAGCCCGGTACCCAAATCCGGCTGATTAACGATCAGCCCCACCGGAATCATACAAAAAACAGCGGGTTTGAGTAATTGTCTGAAGTTGAGACCTTCCGGTGAGACCCTGGTTGCATAAATCGATGCCAGACTGATGACCAATGCGATTTTCATCAGTTCGGACGGCTGAACACTGATTCCGCCGAAAGAAATCCACCGCTGGGAACCGCCGCCGGAGTGACCGAAGAAAAAGACACCCACCAGAAGTGTGACACAGGAGGCGTAAATAAACAGATTCAGTTTGTTCAGATTTTGAAAATTAAAAAACAGGAAACCGGTCATAATTACGGCCCCGCCTCCCATCCAGATAAGCTGCCGTTCAAACAGAGGATGAAGACCGTTTCCATGCCATCCGGCCATGACCGCGGAATAAAGAACCACCAGTCCGGTGGCAGCGATCAGCAGAATCAGTATCAGTAATCCCCAGTCAAAATGTTCTATCAACCGTCGATCAAACATCGTTGTTTTTATCCTTCAGACGTCGCATCTAAGGGTTCTTCAGGCTCCAGCAGTCCCAGATATTTTTGAATCAGCGCCCCGGCCACCGGTGCGGCAGCCGAGGAACCATGCTCGCCATGCTCAATGATCACGGCGATTGCAATCACGGGATCTTGGGCAGGTGCGTAACATACAAACCAGGCGTGGTCTCTCAAGGTTCTCTTCTGATTTTCATTATCGAATTTTTCACCGGTCTTCCTTGAAAACACCTGGGCTGTGCCGGTTTTCCCTGCAATTTCAAACGGCTTGACCCGAATACTTCTTGCTGTTCCCCGATCTCCTTCCACCACCTCTGTCAATCCTTTTTTGACCAGATCCAGGGTTTTTTTGCCGGCTGGGATGCCGCCGGCAATTTCCGGACCCATTTCCCTTACTGTATTGCCGTTTACATCTTTGACACTTGTGACGATCCTGGGCCGGTACAGGGTGCCGCCATTGGCAACGGCTGCGGTGAAAACAGCCATCTGGAGCGGGGTAACCAGGTTGAATCCCTGACCGATACTGATGGAAAGGGTTTCTCCAGGAAACCAGGCTTCATTGAACCGTTCCCGTTTCCATGCAGCAGTCGGAATCAGACCCTGACGCTCATGGTCCAGGTCAATGCCTGTGGGTCGGCCCAATCCACAGCCATTGGCATACTGCGCCAACGCATCCACCCCTATTTTTTCACCTGTCAGATAAAAAAACACATCACAGGACTGTGCCAGGGCATCCACCACATTCAGTTTTCCATGACCATGCTTGCGCCAGCAATGATACCGCCGCCCCTTGAACATATAAAATCCGGGGCAAAAAGTTGTGTCGTCACCATCGATGGCCTTTTCCTCCAGAGCGGCAATGGCGGTAAGCATCTTATAAGTTGAGGCCGGGGGATATTCCGCCTGAATGGTTTTATTGATCATGGGACGCCCTGGATGGGTCATCAACGCCTGCAATTTGCGGGTGGATATCCCGCCGATAAAATCATTCTGATCAAACCCCGGATTACTGGCCATTACCAATACATCGCCATTGGCCGGGTTCAGGGCGACGACCGCCCCATCCCGGTCTTCAAGCAGATCTTCTGCCAGCTGCTGCAGCGGCAGGTCCAGCGTCAGATGAAGGTTATGTCCCGGCACCGGGGCAACGGTTTTCAACTCCTGGACCACCCGCCCGTTCACATCCACTTCCACCTGTCGGCCGCCCCGCCGCCCCTGTAGATCGGATTCAAAACTTTTTTCCACCCCGTACCGTCCGATATTATCCCCTGCCCGGACATGAGGGAGAACACCGCTTTCCAGCTCTTTTTTGTTCACCTCCCCCAGATATCCCAGAAGATGAGATGCGGTTCCAGGATATATATAATGTCGGGTGGGCTCTATCTCCACATAAATGCCCGGCAGGTCGAATTTATGAGCCTCCACAATGGCCAGCTGATCCCTGGAGATGTCTTTCTTCAAAACAATGGGTTTATAAAAGGCGGCATTCCCCGCTTTTTGAATCTGTACCATCAGATCGACATACGGTTCATCGATCAAAGAGGACAAAAGAGAAACCGTTTCCGGCACAGACCCGGTATCCTCCTGCACGATCACCAGATCAAACGCCGGCCGGTTGTCCACCAGCAGTTCACCGTTCCTGTCGAATATCAGTCCCCGGGAGGCTTTGATGCTTTTCAGCCGGACACAATTGGTCTCAGACAGACGGTAATACTCTTCTCCTTTGATCAGCTGAAGAAAAACCAGTCGAAAAAACAGCAACATGAAAACGATCAGAACACAAAGGCTGGCAGCCATCACCCGCTGTTTCATCCAGTCACGTTCTTTGGTTTTAGGCAGCTTCACCATGGGTTTAGTTTCTTTATTTTCCCCGGATCCTGGCAATCCGATGTATCAAGTTCCGCCAGCCCCGGTTTCCCGCGGAAAGCAATTCTACCCCCAGCGGAATCACCACGGTTCCCCATGCGACCTGTTTCAGCATCAAAGACACATTGAGCGGCCAGGTTCCCGTGTATTCCTGCCGGGCAAACAGGGAAAAAAGGAAAATGCCCTGTTGAATGGTGACAGACAGCAGGCTGACGACCAGGACAAACGGAACACTGGTCTGGAACACCAGCTGCCGGGCCAGCCGAACTATCAGAAAAATCCAGAGATAAGAAAAGGTATAAAGAAAAAACGGTGCACCGGAAAGACTGTCCATGATACCGCCGATACCGGCGATGACGGCAAAAATCAGATAATGAGAAAAATGAAGGCTGATATAAACAATCAGGACAATGGTCAGGTCGAATGAATAAAACGATGCCGATAAACCGGGAAGCAGCACCGTCTGAAAAACAATGAGAAAAAGGCTGACAATCCCTACAAAAACCCATTTCATTGTTTATATACCAGCACCTCTTCCAATTTATCAAAATCCACACTGGTCTGAATGATGATATCCTGGAACAATCGCGCATGATCTTTTTTAACATCCAGGACCGTGCCGATTTTCAACCCCTTGGGAAAGACCTGATCCAGGCCCGAAGATACGATGATCTCACCTTCCTGGATCTCTTCTTTACGCAGGGCATAAACAAAACTGCAACGGTTCTCACCATTGCCTTTGACCATTCCCCGGGCCCGCGTATTCTGAACCAGGGCATCCACAGCCGAATTCCGATCCGTGATGAGCAGTACCCTGGAAAAATTGGGAGATACCTTTGTGATCTGTCCCACAATGCCTTCCGGAACCAGTATGGGTGCATTTTTTTCCAGGCCGTGCCGTTCCCCTTTGTCAATCATCAGGGTTTGAAACCAGGGGGAAGGATCCCTGGCAATCACCCGGGCCGCCACATAGGTTCCGGATGCAGTCGATGAAAACGCCACAAATTGCTTTAATCTGGCGTTCTCCATTGTCAGTTCGCGGTTCTGATTTTCAATCTGTTTTGCCAGGGCCAATTCTTCTTTTAAAGCGGCATTTTCCCGGGCCGCCGTCACACAGGCAAAATAATTTTCCCAGATAGCGGAAACAAAAAAAACCGATCGCTGCACTGCCAGTTGAAAGGGTGCCGTCAATGTGATCAGAACATCTTCCGGGCCCTGCACTTCAAAATGCTGACGGCTGCTCAGGCTGATCACAATCAGGTTGATTGCGACAAAAAGCCCTACCCCCACAGCAATTAACATTCTACGGGAAAACATGCATTCAGTCGATCGCCACTTCGGTCAGAATATCAATACTGTCCAGTGCTTTTCCACACCCCAACGCCACTGTTGACAAGGGATCTTCCGCCACCACAATGGGCAGTCCGCTTTTTTCCCGAAGCAGTTTATCCAGATTTTTGAGCAATGCCCCGCCGCCGGTGAGAACAATTCCCGAATCCACAATATCCGCGGCCAGTTCCGGCGGGGTCTGTTCCAGGGCGACACGGACGGTTTCCACAATGGCCTCCACCTGTTCAGAAATAGCCATCCGGACCTCTTCGGAATCAATGGCCAGAATTTTGGGGATCCCGGATACCAGGTCCCGGCCTTTGACTTCGATGGTCTCAAGATTGTCCGGATCCGGATATGCATTGCCGATGGTGTTTTTAATGATTTCAGCTGTCCGTTCACCGATGAGCAAATTATATTTTCGCTTGATGTGCTGGCTGATGGAGGCATCCATTTTATCCCCGGCTACCCGCAAAGACTGGGTATAAACGATGCCGGCCAGAGAGATGACCGCCACTTCAGTGGTACCGCCGCCGATATCCACCACCATGTTACAGGTAGGTTCGGTTATGGGAAGACCCGCACCGATGGCTGCAGCCATGGGTTCTTCGATGAGAAACACTTCCCTGGCCCCGGCGGATTCCGCTGATTCGCGAACCGCCCGTTTTTCCACCTGGGTGATTCCCGAGGGTACGGCAATGATAATCCGGGGCCGGACCATGGTTTTCCGATTGTTGTGAACCTTTCGGATAAAATGCTTGAGCATGGCTTCGGTCACTTCAAAGTCGGCAATCACTCCGTCCCTCATGGGCCTGATGGCCACAATATTTCCCGGAGTCCGTCCCAGCATCCGTTTGGCCTCCATACCCACCGCCAGAACCCTGTTTTTTGCCCGGGCGTCGATCCTCACCGCCACCACAGAAGGTTCACTCAATACAATGCCTTTCCCCTTAACGTACACCAAGGTATTGGCCGTTCCCAGATCGATGGCCAGGTCATTTGAAAAGGCGCCAAGCAAAGAATCCGTAATAAAGTTCATTTTACCTCGTTTGTCTTGTTAGAATATGTTTTTATCCACTCCAAGGATTGATCTTTTTATCTGAATGGTAGTTGCTAACAAAATTCACCATTTTTTACAAGAATAAAGTCAGATACCGAGATATATTATTCCATCGGGAATCATCTTAAAACAGACCGGGCAATACAGTCATGCACCGCCGGCCTGAATTGTCTGATTTTTTGGTTGGAACGGGAAGGATGAACCCGGTTGGTCAATAAAACAACAATAGCGTCGTTCTCCGGATCGATCCAGAAAGACGTGCCGGTGAACCCCAGGTGCCCCACAGTCAAAGAAGAAAAATACCGCCCTGTGGATGACCCGGTTGGTGACGGGGTATCAAATCCCGCCACCTGGGTATGGCCGGGATGTTTTTGGATGAATTCCGAAACCACCCGGGGATTCAATACCCGGGGGGACTGCTGTTTGATGGCTTGAAGAATCTCCAGACACAGACAATGCACTGCCGCCGCAGACCCGAACAGGCCGGCATGCCCCTGAATGCCACCCGACACCCAGGCATTTTCATCTTCCACCTCTCCGGTGAGCACCCGTCCGCGCCAGGGGCAGTTCCGGGTGGAGACCAGCCGGTTTCGATCCACTGGCAGGGACGGGGCTGACAAATCGATAAAAAACAACTCGTTAATACCCAGAGGACTATAGACATTGTTCCGGACAAACCGGTCCAGCCGGGTCTGGGTAATGATCCGGATCACTTTGCAAAGCAGCATATAGCCCAGATCGCTGTACACCTGAACCTCCCCCGGCAATGCTGTCAGAGGCTCTGAGAGAACCCGATGATCCATCACCGCAAGGGGATCCGGATGACCGGCTGCCTGTTCAAAAAATTTTCTATGGGCCGGGAGCCCGGAAGTATGTCTCAGCAGCATGTCCAGGGTGATCCCTGCTTTGGGCGTTTGGACCGTGGCCGGCAAAAGGTCTTTCAGGCGGACATCCAGCGTCAGTTGATGTGTCTGCACCAGCACCATCATGGCGACCGCGGTGGCCAGCGGCTTGGTCAGTGAGGCCAGATCAAACACGGCATCTTTTTCCATGGGTTGCCGTGTCTGCAGATCCATCACGCCGAACGCCCGGTGATACAAAATTTCATCCTGTTTTGCACACAACAGCACGGCCCCGGGAAACACCTTTTCTTTGATTCCCCGGTCCATCATGTTTGACACAGGATCCGATCTCATGATTCCCACATTTCTGTCTGCCAATTCAGTGTTTTAGCCTCTGCATCCAGATTCACCCGGCATCCCATAGGTAAAGCCAGATTCACCGGGCCATGCCCTGCCGCAAGCCCCATCAATACGGGAACCCGGTATTCAGAAAAGATATCGGAAAAAATCTCAGGCAGGTACTCCGGATGATCACACCGTTCAAATGTACCGGTCACCACGCCCCGGACACGGGTAAACAATCCGGCCATTTTCATCTGGGTCAGCATGCGGTCGATTTTGTAGGCCGGTTCCCCCACATCCTCCAAAAACACAACGCTTTGAGAAAAATCAGGAACAAATTCTGTTCCCACCAGGTGGGTCAATGTGGCCAGATTGCCGCCCGTCAGAATTCCGGACGCCCGGCCCGGAGTCACACAGACACCCCGGGGGACTTTCAATGCCGGCCCATGCCCGGTCACGGCATCCAAAAACCCGGTGCGTGTTTGAAAATCCGCATCTGCCAGAGATACCAGGTTGGGACCATGGATCACGCCGATGTTTGCCCGCTGCATCACGGCGGTCAGCAGTGCGGTGGCATCTGAAAATCCGATGAACAGTTTGGGATGGGATTGAATCAGGGGCCAGTCCAGATGAGAAAGCATGCGCATGGCTCCGAAGCCGCCCCTGGCACAGACAATCCCCTTGATGTCCGGATTGGCTGCAAGATCATGGATCACCGAGGCCCTGCATGCATCATCACCGGCCAGATACCGGTTTTGTTCAAAAATCCTGTCCGGCACCCGCACTCGAAACCCCAATTTTTCCAGGCAAATGATTCCCTGACGCAGCCGGGCTTCATCAAACCGGGCGCTGGGCGCTGCCACGCCCACCAGATCTCCTTTTTCAAGAAATGGAAAACAATTGATTTTCATGCTGATATTTTGACAAAATCCATTAAAATTGCAATACTATACGTCTTATTAATTTTAAAAATCAAAGGATATTATGCGTTTCCAAACGCCCGCCATCCTGGCTCCGGCCGGAGACAAGACCACTTTTCTGGCAGCAGTCGCTGCCGGGGCCGATGCCGTTTACTGCGGACTCAAACTATTTTCCGCCCGGATGGAAGCGACCAATTTCAGCATTGAGGAACTGGCCCGACTGTCCCGGCTGGCCCGGTCCAGACAAATTCAGGTTCACATTGCATTCAACACCCTGATCAAGGAATCGGAAACAGCAAAAGCACTCCGCCTGCTGTCCAAACTCAAACAGCATGTGATGTTTGATGCATTGATCGTCCAGGATCCGGCGGTTCTCTCCCTGGCCAAACAGGCAGGGATCACCCAGGACCTGCATCTTTCCACCCTGGGCAATCTTTCCTCTCCTGCCGGCCTGGAATCGGCCCGCAATGCGGGTTTTTCCCAGGTGGTGCTGCCCAGGGAATTTTCTTTGGACGATATCCGGACCATGGCGGACCAAACCCCTGACGGCATGGCCCTGGAAGTGTTTGTTCACGGCGCTTTGTGCTACGGCATCTCCGGGCGGTGCTACTGGAGTTCCTGGTTCGGCGGTAAAAGCGCCCTCAGAGGACGGTGTGTGCAACCCTGCCGGCGCATGTACCAGATGAAAGCAGAAAAACACCGGTATTTCTCGTGTATGGATTTTTCTGCGGATGTACTGGCCAAAGTGCTCAAAGAAATCCCCCAGGTTCACACCTGGAAAATTGAAGGCAGAAAAAAAAGCCCGCATTATGTGTATTACACGGTCAAAGCGTTTCAGCTGCTCAGGGATGACCCGTCCCGGAAAAAACAAGCCCTGACCTACCTTGACTATGCCCTGGGCCGGCCGTTCACTCACTACAACCTGCTGTCCCACCGGATTCAAAACCCGCTGGATCACCAGGATATCACCCAATCCGGCCTGTTTCTGGGCCGGATTAAAAATCCGGCCGCGCCCTTTTTCATTACTAAACAAGCCTTGTTCCCGGAGGACCTGCTGCGCATCGGCAATGAGGAGGATCCCTTTCACACCATCCAGAAAGTGACCCGGAGCCTGCCGCAAAAAGGAAAATTTACTTTGCCCCGGCAGTTGCGGCATAAAGTGAGAAAAGATGCGTTGGTTCATCTCATTGACCGCCGGACCAGCGAACTGACCCGGGACATCCGTGTCCTGGACGCAGAACTGGCGGACATGGAAAAAATTTCAGTACGTCCGGCCCCCCACACAGACGTTTCAGACAAGAATCCTTTAAACAACCGGCGCCGGCCCCGGCAGCAAATCACCGATATCCGGGTATTCAGAAATTTACAGACCCAACCCCAGAAATCAGGTGCATCCGGCATCTGGATTTCCGGCAGCCGTTACAGCACCCGTTTCGACAAAACCTCCTGGCTGTGGCTGGATCCATCCATCTTTCCGGAAGAAGAGCCCATGTGCCGGCAGTTTATCACCACGGCGTTAAAAAAAGGAGCCCGCCACTTTGTACTCAATGCCGTCTGGCAGATCAGCCTGTTTAAGAATCCCTCCCGGCTGGATCTGTGGGCCGGCCCTTTCTGCAATATCGCCAACAGCCTGGCCGTTCAGGAATTGAAGACACTCGGATTCAGCGGTGCGATCGTATCTCCGGAACTGGATAAAAATACGTTTTTATCCCTGCCGGAAACATCCGTGCTTCCCTTGGGGGTGGTCATCCAGGGGAACTGGCCTTTGGCCGTCTCCCGGACCCTTTCGCCGGGGTTGTCGCCCAAAGATTTTTTCATAAGCCCCAAAAAAGAAGGGGCCTGGGTCACCCGGTCCAATAATTTAAATTACATATTTCCCAACTGGCCCCTGGATCTGACGGCACACAAAAAAACGCTGGCCCAGGCCGGGTATACCTGTTTTGTCACTCTGGAAGAATCCGTACCCAAAAATGTGTCTCTCAAGAACCGGCCCGGGTTGTGGAACTGGGATCTCACGCTGTTATAACAAGGTTGATCAGGGTTTGATCCGGATGGAGGGATAGAGGCCTTTGCGTTCTCCGGTGCGGTAGGGCTGGATAATATTGAAGGAGATATGCTGGTCATCCTGGGCATGGCCTCTTTTTTCACCATCTTTGAAAAATGCCCCGTTCATCAGCAGAATGCTCTGAAGCCGTTTTTTGAACGTCTCGATGAAAACCGACCCCTTGCCGGAAAAGGTCATCTTACCCATGGTCAGACGGTCCCTCACCTCTGCCAGGTCATCCAGGGAAATCGTATGGGTCTTCACATCCGCCTGGGTCCGGATCAATCCCCATATCAGATGATCATCCGGAATATGAATGGCCTCTTCCGGGTCCATGATGGTGTGAGGCATTACGATACAGCCCTCCCCCAGATGAATGCGGGCCGTTTCCTTGCCGTTCAGAAACGCGTTGAATCCCACGAAACAGCTCTGCCCCACATCCGCATGAATGACCTTACCGCCATGGGCCGTGATACACATGCCGGCCAGACGGGAATTGATGATATAGGTATTTTCCTGGGCATTGGAGCCATCCCCCATATCGGCATTATCCAGAAATGCCCGCTGGGCAACCAGTACATTCTGTCCGATACGGGTGTCTCCCTGAATCACCGCATACCGGTTCACGGCCGACGTAGGCGGCGCCTCGACGGGTTCCAGGTTCATGACTTCAAACAGACGGGCATAGTCGGCTTCTCTGTTCTTGACAAAGTCATACATGATACCCCGGGGCTGGTGTTGGTCATTGATCCCCACAAAATAATCCAATGCGGTTTTATCATATCTGAATTTGAACTCAAAATGCCGGTTGCGAATCCAGATTGTCCCGGGTTCAATCTTCCGGTGAAACAGTTCTCCGGCCTGGACATAAGAAAAATCCCCTAAAATGCAGGAATGCAGGTTCATCAAGTCCACCGTGGCAAAAGGACCCAGAAAACACCCCTCCAGGTCAGATCCGTGGATGTTGACATAATGAGTGGAAATGGTATTCCGGAGATCGGAAGAGCGTCGTGTAGGGAAAGAGTGTAGATCTCGGTGGTCGC
>CALGAJ010000381.1 GCA_937951975.1 uncultured Desulfotignum sp. | reverse complement strand
GTCATTTGAAACCAAAATGGCCACGGACCATTTAATGGAAACCGGTCACCGGTCCATTCTCATCGTGGACAAATATGATCAGATCAAGGGTATTCTGACCATCCGGGATCTTCTGGAGATGCTCATGCCCCGGTATCTGTCAGCGCCTAAGCCTTTTCTGGCCGACAGTATCGAATATTCTCCCATGTTCTGGACCGGGATGTTCACCCAGGGAATCAAGGAAATAAAAAAGAAACAGATCACCGAGGCCATGTCTCCGTTGCCGGCTTTTATCGACGGCAACGCCAATCTCATGGAGGCGGCCTACAAGATGCTTCATGAAAACGAACGCCGTTTGCTGGTGACAGTGGCGGGAAAGATCGTGGGTATCATAAGGGAGCAGGATCTGTTTTTTGAAATGGAAAAGATTTTGAAAAGCTGAACCGGTTGTCAACAGCCAAAGATGTTATCATAAAAGAAAAAGACGGTGCGCAGGAGGGATTCCTCCTGCGCACCGTCTTTTTTGCCGCCATGTCAGCGGATTATTTTTTTTTGTCTTTGGATGGATACAGATCAAATACTGAATGGGGGGATTCGATGATTTTCTGCACATTCTCCTGCATTTCCTCTTTGACATGTTCATCTTTTTTCTGCCAGGCACACTCGATTTTACTTACCAGATCATCGATTTCACAGGGCTTGGTCAGGTAGTCATACGCCCCGAGTCGAACCGCATCCAGTGCGCTGTCAATGGAACCGTGTCCCGTCAGAATCAGGGTCTGGGTGAACAGATCCAGTTTCTTGATCTCCTTGAGTGTGGCAATGCCGTCCATGCCCGGCATCTTGAGATCCAGTACCACCACGTCGAAATCATCCTTTTCCAGCTCCTGGACCGCCGCATCTCCGCTGTTCACCGCAGTAACCTGATATCCGCGGTTCACCAGCAGTCTGGACATGTTGGTGGTGAAAACAATTTCATCATCTACCAGTAAGATCTTGCTTCCTTTCATAACAGCCTCCTTCCGGATGGGTTTATCCGGTTACATTGATGGGTCTGATGTTTTATCAGGGCCGGACTGACCGGATTCCCCGTTCTCTTTTTCTTTCAGGGTCAAAGGCAGAAAGATGATAAATTCCGTGCCTTCCCCGGGTTCGCTTTTGACGGTGATATTTCCTTTGAGTTGCCGGATGATGCTGTAACAGATGGAAAGTCCCAGGCCCGTGCCTTTTCCCACGGGTTTGGTGGTGAAAAACGGATCAAAGATACGGTCCAGATGTTTTGAGTCAATACCGGTACCGGTATCTGCAATGGAAAGAAAGATTCCCCGGGCATCCGCATCATACCGGGTACTGATGCGGATGGATCCGTAGGGCTTGCCTTCGTGGGCATCCACGGCGTTGGTGATCAGATTTAAAAAGACCTGCTGCAGCTGGGAGGAATCCGACTGAATGGCGGGCAGGTCGGGGTCCAGATCAGTGAGCAGCCGGATGCCGCTGGTTTTGGTCTCCCGTTCCATCAGGTCCACCACCTCGGCAACAAATCGGTTCAGGTCGATGGATTCAATCATGGACCGGGTCCGTCTGGAAAACCGCAGCAGATTGTGGGTGATGCGTTTGCACCGCTGGGACTGCACGGCAATCTGATCCATGGACGATAAAAACTGGTCTTTGAATGCCGGATCTTCTATGGTTGTCTGCTGAAACTGGTCTAAAAGCAGCTGGCGTTCGGTCATGATAATGGCTACGGGATTATTTATTTCATGGGCCACACCCGCGGACAGCTCTCCGATGGATGCCAGTTTGCTGGCCTGCATGAGCTGGTTGTTCAACCGGGCGGCATGATCATCACGTTTTCTGATGATCCCGACCATATAACGGGTGATGAATATGGCGGCCACCAGAATGCTCAGGGCGCTTAAATGCAAAAAAACAAGGTTGACGAACCGGGCCCGGTCCATCTCTTCAAAGGTTTCGGAGCGGGCCTGTTTGACCACCAGCATCCATTCCGGATGGGTCAGCCAGTACCTGCCCACCACCTGGCCGGAAAATGGGGATGTGTTGTTTTTTTTGAATACCTCAACAGAGACCGGATCCTTGAATGGTTCAACCGCCACATCGGCCTGATCCATGATGGACCCGCCGAATCGCGGAGTCGTCTGATAAACCCCCTGGGTGTTGACCAGGTAGACTTCTCCGGTTTCACCGATGCGCATATTTTCCACCAGAGTACGGAATACCCGGGTATTGATCGTGGCCCTTAAAATCCACTGGTCATCTCCTTCCCGGCGGAGCACCGCAATGATGAAATGCGGTTCCTGACGGAACCCCATGAACATATCACTGATATACAGCCCTTTTTGCATCACCTGTTTAAACCAGTCTTCATGAAAATACACCTTGTCCAGCAGGTCATAGGGGCCGATATAGGCCAGGTGGTTGCCCAGTTGATCAATGACTCCCAGGTCCATGATGTATGGCTGTTCCCGGTTCATGGTTTCAAAGATGTTCATGAGACTGCCGGGTTGCCGCAGGTCTTTTTTTGAATGGGTATCGGCCACCAGACGAAGCTTGGTGCTCTGTTCCCGGAGAAATTGTTCGATGAACCGGCCGTGATTGGCGACCTGTTCCTCAAAGGCGTTGACAATACGGGTTTGGGCAAAATAGGTATAATGAATGTTCAGCCCCCATCCCACCAGCAGGAGGGGCACAATGGAGCAGACAACGGTGAGCAGGGTGAACCGCCGGAAAAGATACCGGTAGGAATTCTTTTCCGGCGGATTCAACGTGATGTCCGGGGTCATCGTATGGATTTCATGGCCGTTCATCGGTAGTTCCCTTTATTGACAAAATCGTGTTTCCTGTTATGTCGTTTAAAAACATATAAACAAAAAACATGCCATGAAAGCCCAAGTTTGAAAATGGTGTTTAACATTTTGTAATTATGCGATATTTGATTTATTCTGGATGCAGTGATGTCGATGGGTGCTGAAGAAAGCAAATAAATGTCAATTTCTGGTGGACACTGGGTGAACAGGGATTGTTTCAGTGGGGCCGGCCAGGAAAAAGAATCGAATTTTCAGTTATTTTGGTATAACGGTATAAAAATTGCCATGTTTCAATAATGTTTTGGCACAGTGACATGCCGACAAAAGTATCAATCAAAACAGTCAGGATGGAATCATGATCAGAAACAAATACGAAATTCTGGATAAAGACCAAGTGCTTTCAATCATCAAAAACGGGGATACGGTCGCATTTTCCGGATTTTCCCCTGCCGGCGGCGCCAAGGCCGTTCCCGGAATGCTGGCTGAACATGCGGCTGAAGAACACAGCCAGGGCAGAGATTTCCGGATCCGGGTACTCACCGGGGCGTCAGCCGGAGATCATATTGACAACGATCTGGCAAAGGCCAATGCCATCCAGTGGCGGGCCCCTTACCAGGGCGGCAGAGAACTGCGGGATCAGATCAATCGTCAGGAGGTCCAGTATGTGGACATGCATCTGTCCCATGTGGCCCAGACCGTGAGTGCCGGATTCTTCGGCAAAGTGGATGTGGCGGTGGTGGAAGCCACGGAGATCACCCCGGACGGGCGGGTTTACCTGACCACGTCCATCGGCGCCTCTCCCACCTGGCTGGCCTGCGCGGAAAAAGTGATCATCGAGATCAACCATCACCATTCCCACCGGCTCCGGGAGCTGGCGGATATTTTTATCATCCCCCCGCCGCCCCGGCGGTCCCCCATCAATGTGCATACGCCCCTGACCCGGATCGGCTGGCCCTATGCCCAGGTGGACCCGAAAAAAGTGGTGGGCATTGTTGAAAACAATGAACCGGACCAGGTGAAGGCATTCAGTGCCGAAGATGCGGTGAGCAGGAAGATCGCGGACCATGTGATCCAATTTTTGCTCAAAGAAAGACAGGCCGGCCGGATCCCGGAACAGTTTTTCCCGTTTCAGGCCGGGGTGGGCAATACCGCCAATGCGGTGCTGGCCGGGCTGGGGGGCCATCCGGACATTCCGCCTTTTTACATGTATTCCGAAGTGTTCCAGGATGCCATGGTGGATTTGATGTCCGAGGGCAAGCTGCTGGGGGCGTCTGCCACGGCCCTGACCGTTGTGCCGGAGAAACTGGCCCGGATCACGGACAACATGGATTTTTTCGCAAGCCGTATCGTGCTGCGGCCCCAGGAGATCTCCAACCACCCCGGCATCATCCGGCGCTTAGGCGTGATTGCCATGAACACGGCCCTGGAGATCGATATTTACGGCAATGTCAACTCCTCCCATGTGTTCGGCACCCATATCGTGAACGGGGTGGGGGGCAGCGGCGAGTTCACCCGGAACAGCCATCTGTCCATTTTCATGACCCCGTCCGTGGCAAAAGGGGGAAACATCTCTTCGGTGGTGCCCATGACACCGCATGTGGACAACAACGAACATTCGGTGCAGATCGTGGTGACGGAACAGGGTCTGGCGGACCTGCGGGGACTGGGCCCCATGGAACGGGCCCAAAAAATCATCCAGACCTGTGCCCACCCGGCCTACCGGCCCTATCTGACCGATTATCTTGAGAACAGCCCCAGGGGGCACATCTGCCATGACCTTGACCGGTGTTACGAACTGCACCGGAACCTTTTGACAACCGGGGCCATGCTGCCGGATCTGCCGGCTGTTTAGTGCACATGGACCGGTTGCCGCTCGGACAGGTGAGAGTAAGGCTTTTACTAAAAAGCTTGTTTTTTTAACTGATAAGTCGCATTGTGTCTGAAAAAATGAATCCCGTTTCATCAGGGGTTCATTTTTTTATCAGACAATACATAAATCCACTTAAAGAGAGGTGCCTGTAAGGCAAATATCGATTATTTTAATCTGCCGTGGAAAGACCAGTGGGAGTGGGAAAGGGTCGATTTGCCGACAGTCACCCGGAAATTTCTTGAAAATTCTGAAAAATACGCTGACAAAGATTTTCAGCAATTTAATCCGGCACTCTATAACGGTGACAGCAACGGGAAAATGACATGGAAAGAGACGGCCGCCAGAGTTGAGAACTATGCCTGTGGTTTAATGAGCCTGGGGATCGGAAAACAGGAAATGGCTGCAATCATGTCGGCAAGCGGTCCTTACTGGACCCATGCCGACCTTGCGCTTGCCTGCGCAAATGGTGTCAGTGTCGCCATATATCCGACCCTGTCATTCAAGGAAGCATCTTATATTGTCAACGATTCAGGGAGTAAGTTCCTTTTTCTGAGGGGGGACCGTATTCTTGAAATGATGCTCGACGGGTTTGACCGGATGCCCGGACTTGAAAAAATAATTGTTATGGACAGGGAATACCAGAGCAGCGATGCGAGAGTTATGAGCATGGGTGATCTTGAAAAAACCGGTATCGAGTGGAAAAAAGACCGCAGTCATTTTGAATCATATGCAGCAAGAAGAGACGGTGTTGCCCTTGATGACATCTACACCATTCTTTATACGTCCGGCACAACCGGCCAAGGCAAGGGCGTTGTGCTTACCCACCATAACTGCGCAGCCAGAATGAACGGTGTCAATGAATTCTTTGATTACTGCGGCATGGGTTTCAAAACGGAATATACAACGCTGTGCTTTCTGCCCCTTGCGCATATTTTCGACCGGGGATCGTGCCAGGGCGCTGCCATTTTCAACGGCTGTACCATTGCCTATGCAGACGCGCCTGGAACACTTCTGGAGGATCTTCAGAAATACAATCCCCACTGGATCAACTGCGTGCCACGGCTGTATGAAAAAATATATATTCAGCTGCACGAGAAAATGGGGCAAAGCGGGCTGAAGAGAAAACTCTTTGACTGGGCCCTCAAGGTCGGTGAAGCCGTTTTCATGCAGCGGTATGATCCTGAAACAGGTACGTATAATATGGGGCATGATTTCGATATTACCGGCAATCTTTCCTTTGGAATGAGAATAAAGTATAAAATTGCCGACAAGCTGTTCTCAAAGATCCGGGCATTTTTCGGTAAAAACTTCAAGCATTCTTTTTCAGCCAGTGCCTCCATTTCACCGGAGCTGCTGAAATTTTTCTATATCATTGGCATCAGGGTCAGCGAGGGGTACGGATCAACCGAAAGTTTCAACGCCTGTGCAAACATGCCGCTCAAAGCCTGTAAACCGGGCTCTGTCGGTCTGGAGTCAAATGGAAGCAGACTCCGGGTTTCAAGCATCGGAGAGCTCGAGATCACGGGCGCGGGTGTGTTTGAAAGATACTGGAACAGGCCGCAGGAGACGGCTGAATCCTTCACGCCTGACGGATGGTTTAAAACAGGCGACAAGGTGGAAGTTGACCGGTTCGGTTATTACACCATTGTTGACCGGTTTAAAAGTATTATCTGCCTGTCCAGCGGAAAGAATATCGCCCCGGCAAAAGTGGAATCACTCTTTACCACAAGCCCGTATGTTGAACAGGTTCTCGTTGTGGGGGATGAACGTGCGGTCATCAGCACACTGCTGGTCCCGAACCTGACCTACTTTAAAGCCAGGTTTGACAAACAAGGCATTGAATACGACAAGAATCAGGTTGTGATAGACACAACAGCGGGAACCCCGATTGTCGTAAAAGTCGGGCCGGATTTTATCGAAAAAGGAAATATCAGAGACCTTGTCGCACAGGAGGTTGCAAACGCAAACAGGGAACTGGAATCGTTTGAGCAGATAAAACAGTACACCATTCTCTGTGAAAGGTTCACAGAGCAAAACGGCATGCTGACACCGACTCAGAAAACAAAGAAAAGAGTGATTCAAGACATTTATTCAGCTGAAATTGATAACATGTATGCGCAGAAATGATTTTCCGTAAAATGTGCCGTTGACTGAAACGGTCGGTTCAGGGAATGCCCGGCCAGAAAGCTCTGTGCAGATCCATGGCTTTTTTCAGCTCCGGCACGCTGTCCGGCTTTTCCGGGGTCATGCGGCGAATTTTTTCCGGGCTCAGGGTGGGCAGGTCCACCAGCTCCTGAAGCACCCGCAGACCGCATTCGCGGATGCCTTTAATGCTGTATCCGCCCTCCAGCACAAAAATGATCCGTCCGTTGCAGACCGTTTTTGCCAGCTGTTTGAGCATGCGGATTATCAGGGCATATCCGTCCGGCGTGACATTCATCTGTCCCAGCGGGTCCTGTGCATAGAGATCAAAGCCCAAGGCCACCAGAATCATTTCCGGCCGGAATTCCATGGTCACAGGTGTTAACAGAAAATGGAGAATGCCGGCATAGTCCTTGTCATCTCTGCCTTTTGGCAGCGGTACATTGATGGTGTATCCTTTTCCTGCGCCGGTTCCGATTTCCGACAGCCTGCCGGTGCCCGGGTAGCAGGGAAACTGGTGGGCGGAAAAATACAATACTTTTGGGCTGTCATAAAAGGCTTTCTGGATGCCGTTGCCATGATGAATATCCACATCCACGATCAGAATCCGTTTTGCATCGTACCGGTGCTGGAGATAAGTTGCACCTAACGCCACATTGTTGAACAGACAGAACCCCATGGCCCGGTCAGATTCGGCATGATGGCCCGGTGGACGGATACAGGCGATGCCGCAGCAGTGAAGAGGATCATTGTAAACCGCATCAATGAGATTGAATACACTGCCGGCCGCCAGGCGCGCCACCGCATAGGACTGGGGAGTGGTCTGGGTGTCCGGATCCAGATAAGTCAGTTTTTTCCCGGCAGTCTCGGCAATTTTGACAATGTATTCCCGTCGATGAACCCAGGACAACTCCTGTTCTGTGGCGGCCCGGGGCTGAACCGGAATGATCCGGTCCGAAAATGGTTCCTTTGCCAATATGGATGCCAGGCTCCGGGTCCGTTTTCGGTTTTCCATATGAAAGATGTCTTCCAGATGCTGGTCAAACACCGGATCACTGACCACCCAGATCATACTGGCCCCTTTCACCAGGATATGTCTGGACCGGTCGGCATCTTCCCGGGCCAGCACCTGTAAAAGCATCCCGGATTCAGGGATACGGCGGCTGTTCAGAAAGACCAATTGCCGGACAATCTGTGCCAGATCCCGGTTTTTTCCGCCCTGATTACAGGTGGAAACCCCCAGAATGGCAATTTTACGTTTGGGATTATCCGCCGGGATGGATTTTTTCAGGCAGGTAATTTGCTGTTTGATGCACTGAACCACTGCCGCGTGCAATGGTTTTGGCAGTCCGTTGCTGTTCATGGCCATACCGACGATGTACAGCAACAGCTTGTCTTTGGGGTGTCTAAGCAGATATCCATAAGGCGGCCGGAAATCAAATCCGATGGTTTCATAAAACCGCTCCGCTCCGATTTCCGCATCCAGAACAATTTCCGATGCCCGGGTAAAACAGCTTTTCCAGAGCAGCCACGCACCGGCGATCAAAAAAGTGCCGGTGCCCCGGATCCTCGGATAATCAAGGATCTGTTCATCTATGGGAAGTCCATTGACCGTGGATATATAATGGATCTCCAGCCCGGAGTAGAACAGTCGTTTTTTTTCCTTTAGAAACATCATTCCGGTAATTTTTCCCTGGCTGACTGCGGCAAAAAGCCGGTGAGATGCACCTGTGATAAACAGGTCCAGGACAAACCGCAAATGGAAAAATTCCAAGTTTAACTGTGCCAGCTGCGCCAGAGCAGCGGATGAAAAGGGAAATAAAATAAAATGGCATTCAACGGATTGCTGCATTTTCATGATATACAGCGGTTCTTTTGAATCAATGGACATTTTAAAGCTGGCAGGGGGGGACTGTAATATCTGCTGCAGGGTTTCAAACCGGTTGGTCAGGATATTTCCAATAGCGGTACCGCTGCCGGCGGCACTGATTTTTTTTTTAAGCATGGAAACGGCACGGAAGAGTTCAAAATTCACCAGACAGGAAATGCCGGCCAGATGGATTTGGGTTGCGGCGGCAAAATAATCTTTGGGGGAGGGGGTTTCTTCAATTTGGTGTTTTAAAGCCGCCTTCCCGTATTCAAGCACCAGCCTTTCTTCCAGGGGCGCCATCCCATGATTGAAAAAACTCACCTTCCGGACAAAAATCCGCTCGTCATCAAACAAAAAACAGGGATCAATACCAGAACCGGGGGAATCCAGCGGAATTCGGATCCGGCCGCCTGCCATCAGTTCGGAAAGAGCATATCCTATTTCCGGATCCTGGAGGGATATATTTTCAATGGCTTTTGCCAGATCGTGATTCCTGATCATAAACCCTTTAAAAATGTCTGGGGGGTCGGCGGGGATGACCGGTCGATCCGATAGGGCAGATGGACCGTCAATTGAAGTTTGGCATCGATCTCATCCGCCCGGACCCACCCGTTTACCCGGTCTGCATGATAGATGCCAAGTGCCAGCCATGGACCCGGTTCCTGGGCCTGGAGAGCGAAGGCCGGATCTGTCAGCTGGACCAGCAGATGTTTGTCAAAATGGCGACTGTAGTAGGTCAGTGCCATCTGAATGCTGTCTGATCCGGGTCGGGTGCTGACGATCAGTTGCTCTTTCTGGATGATGTCGGACACTGCAGTGAGAAACAGGTTCTGGAAAATCTGGTATACCCGGGAAAAATTACTGCGGATTATAGGCAGATTTTTTTCACAGTCCAGAATGATATGGACTTGTTTTTCTTGAAACTGAGGGGTAAGAATTTCCAAAATGTCCGCAATCATATCATTGATCTGAATATTTTGTATGATCCATTGATTTCCCGGGGTTTTTGTGATGGTCAGCAGCTTGTCGATGGCTGCACAGGATTTTACAGCCCCAGTTTTGATATCCTCCAGACTCCGGGTGGCATCCAACGGTGTTTTCTGACGGATCAGTTCCTGGGCCAGGGTTGCGGAACTTTCCATATTGATCAGGCTGTCTTTGAGCGGGGCCAGGAAATCCCTTGTCAGCCGGGTGGCTGCAGCCATCCGGCTCATTTTGAGTAATTGCTGGTCCAGCAGCTGGATGTGATGCATTTTCTTCACCAGATGCACGGACATTTTTCTGAAATGATAGGCCAGTGGGGCCACGCCGGCCGAAATTCCGGCTGCCAGCAGTATCAAACCCAAAACCGGTGATACCGTCTGGTAAACAATCCACAGGGCCAGTCCGGCAAACACACCAGCAGCAGGCACCAGAGAAATGAACACAGCTGGAATCCATGCCGGCCGTTTAAACGGATAGGCATTTTGGGCCGGACCGGCGGGGTGTTTATGCCTCTCCATAGTCCTGTCCTTTGTTTTCACGGTTGGTTGACATGTGATAAAGAATGTCTTTGAGCTGAATGATTCCCATAAATTGATTGTCATCCATTACCGGCAGGCACCGGAGGTGATGATCGATCATTTTTTGGGCCACCTGCGCAAGGGGTTCATCCGGTAACGCATAAATACCGGTTGCCGTTGTCATCATGTCCCCGATTTTTTTTGATGGCAGCCACTGGGGATGTCTGGTCAGCATTTCCCAGGAAACAGATTGTCCCGGATTTTTTTTCTGGGCTTCATGGATCAGCAGGTTTTTTGTGATTGTTCCCCGGAGTCTGGACTGACTGTCTGTTACATGCAGGGTTTCCCGCAGTCCGACCGTTCCCATGGCATTGAATATTTTCAGGGCTTTTGTCAAGTCATCGGTGATGTCCAGCGGAATGAACGCTGCATGGGTGATCTCCTTGACCATACGCCTGGGCCACAGCACCGGGCGGCGCTGGATTTGTTTTGCTGCGGCTGCCTGAAGAATTTTTTCCATCAGCAGGTCAATATCGCATGGTTTGAACAGATAATCAAAAGCGCCTTCACGGATGGCCATGATACCGGTTTCCATATCAGCATGACCCGTGAGAATGATCACCGACACTTCCGGGTCCAGATGTTTCATCGCCAGCAGGGTCTCGATGCCGTCCATTTCCGGCATACGTATGTCCAGCACCACTACATCCGGCCGGGTTTTATTCATCACTTCAAGCGCATCCAGTCCATTGTGTGCCACAGAAACATCAAACCCGCGGGTGGCCAGCAGCCGGGAGACATTTCTGGCAAACCGGATCTCGTCATCCACGATCAGTATCTGTATTTTTTCTGTCACAGCAGCACCTTTGTCTTTGTCAAATCATGTATCCGGCCACACCGACCAGAACAATGAGAACCGCGGCCCACAAGGTGTGTGCCCAGCGCCCTTTGCGGACAGGCTGATACGGTATGTCCTGACTGCAGCGGTCAAAATATGTTCTGATTTTATTGATCAGATTATAGACCCAGTTCCAGCTGATGGAAATCATAAACAACACGATAAGGCCGACTAACAGGTGCGTTGGTGTAACGTGGTTATTCGCCATCAACGCTCCCAGTTTTTCAGGATTGAGAGGGCCGTCAGTGGTGCCGAAAAAGCCCAGATAATATAAACCAATGGATCCGGCAAATGACAGCATGGTCAATACAGACCGCTTCAACTGCCGCTTCATTATAACATTTTCATTTCTTTCTATACAGGGTGCCATGTTTTTTCCTCCTGTTTTGTTTTCCCAAGGGATTCAAATCTTGTAAAGTCAATAACCGGTCCGGGATGCTGTGTGTTGAAACGGTCATACCGGCAATGCGTTCTTTTTTCCGGTATGACACGTTTCAACAGGTTCATCATTTATGACAATTCATTAAGCATTTTACATGCCAAAGGCTTTCATCAGGCTGGGCCCCAATTTATAAAACAGGATGGCCACGATCACCAGACAATATACCGGTACGGTCCAAGTCCAGAATTTCTGAGGAAATACCCGGGTGGCATAGGGGGCCAGAATACCGCCGCCGATGGCTGTGATCATCATGGTGGGCAGCAGCAGAAAGTCAATTTTCATGCCGGATCCCAGCATGGCGAACCAGACAATGGCAGCCACAGTACTGACCGTTCCTTCACAGATGGCAGTCACTGCCAGCTGGGATTTCACGGGAACTCCGGCAATCAGTCCACCGATGGTGATGACCGGTCCATAACCGCCGCCGCCGATCCCCTTGTTAAACCCTGCCAGAAAGGCAAACCCGGCCATGCGTTTGAACCGGTAGGGCCTTTTTTCTCTTCCGGACGTATATGCCTGATACATGGCAACAATCCCCATGCCCAGCAACAGCAGGGTCACATACAACTTGATCCAGATTTTTGCCACAGCGAAAATCGCATATACTGATGTAATGGATATAATCACGGCCAAAACTCCCAGAATAGAAATCAGCAACCATAATTTAATGGTTTCCGACATGGGATTCCATTTCCATTCCACGTTTTCAAATTCCCGATGCAAAAAAGCCCCGATCAGACCGGCGGAAGCCTGCTGGATCATGATGACCGGCACCACCTGCAAAGGGGTAAACCCCAGGGACATGAGCACCGGACTCATCACCGTACCGAATCCCATACCGGCGGACGCGTCCATGAATTCAAAAAACAGGCCCACCAACACGACATACCAGACAATGTGCCACTGATTGGTGCCCACCAGTCCGTGATTGATGTTATAGGCGGACTCTGTCGTTCGCCAGGTGGCGTCAAATGGATTGCCGGCCAGCCAGCACCCGACCAGAAAAATGACGAACAAGGGGATGATTCCTGTAAGAAATCCGACAATCTGACGTTTTTCAGGTATCAGCCGCTCCAAAATGGTGGTTTTGGTGGCTTCGAGCTCCTCCTGGATTTCAAATCCGGTTCTTTTTACTTTTTCGTTTGTACTCATTGTGGCCTCCTTGTATTTTTTGTTTTTGGTGTCGTCCACACACCCGTCAAGGGGTTCTTCTGTAAAACAGAGGAATATCAAAATTTATGCCACCGGATGATGGAACAAAAAAAACAGGAAAGATGATATCTTAACCTATTGAAATCATATAGATAAGAATTATTGAACCCGTTGTTTTTTTCATATGTTTGATCAGTGAATCCCCGGCAGATCTTTTGAAAGTCCACGCCCTGTTGACATAAAATAAAAAATTGAAACTTCTGGGAGACATTTATTTTTCGAAAAGGGCTTGAAGCCGGTTTTTACCCGTGCCAAAACTGTGGGTGTTCAATTATAACTCATTGTTATTATGGCTGGTTTTTTTATAAAATTCATGCGAGAGCCTAGTTTTTTTCGAAAAATGGCACATGTTTTGCTCTTATCTGCACCAGACAGTGACTACAGTGAATTGATTCAGATATAAAACCAGAAAGGAGGCGGACATGTGGTTACAAATTGTGCTGTTGATTGTTGGGTTTGCGCTGCTCTATTACGGTGCGGAATGGCTGGTGAAAGGGGCTGCCAATCTGGCCCGGAGTTTGGGGGTGACCCCGGTGGTGATCGGATTGACTGTGGTGGCCTTTGGTACATCAGCACCCGAACTGGTGGTCAGCGTGGTCTCGTCGCTGGCTGGGAAAAGCATGATCGCCGTGGGCAATGTGGTGGGCAGCAACATCTGCAACATTGCCCTGGTCCTGGGAATCTCCGCATTCTTGATACCGATTACGGCGGACAAGTCCGTAATCCGGCGTGATATTCCCTTGATGCTCGGCATTTCCATCTATCTGCTCATACTGTCCATGAATTCGCACATTTCCCGGTTTGAAGGGATCACCCTTTTTGCAGGTGTGATTGTTTATACGATCTTTAACTATTATATTTCTATACGGGAAACTAGACTGGCCAGGGAGGCATCCGTCATAAAAAACGCAGAAGTCGCGCATGCCCGGGAACTGGTCATTGAGGCTGAAGAAGAACTCGAGGAGATCGGAATCATTGAGTCGCGGCCAAAACAGATTGCCCTGATCATCATCGGCATTGCCGGTGTGGTGATCGGTGCCCAGGTCCTTATTGATGCTGCCGTGGTGATCATGAAAACATTCGGAGTGAGCGAAAAATTTATCGGGCTCACTATCGTGGCGTTGGGCACATCCCTGCCGGAGCTTGCCACCTCTGTGGTCGCGGCCCTCCGGAAGGAAATGGACATCAGTATCGGCAACCTGATCGGCAGCAATGTGTTCAATATTCTGAGCGTGATCGGGGCTGCGGCAATTGTCCGCCCTATCCCGATCCCCGGCGGTTTTTTTGAAAGCGGCCTGATATATGATTACCTGGTGATGCTGTTTGTAAGTTTGCTTCCCTGGTTGCTGATGCGAAGAGATTATACGATTCGCCGGAGCGGCGGTTTTCTTCTGTTGTGCTGCTATGCAGGCTATCTGGGGTATCTGGTATATACCGTTTAGACAGGTCCAGCGCTTTTTGCTTTCATGGGCGGTGTGACATGGATCGACGCATCTGATCTGATCATTGGCAATCGTTTTCAGGTGCGTCGGTCAACAGACAAATGATGTTGCATTGGTTCATATCCCAAGTGTATTGGGCTGAAAAAAAAGTGGAGATCAGCCATGGAATATCGGAAGGTGAAAGCCGTATTAATCCCATGTGCGAATAATATAAGCATGGACCATACCGTCTCGCCCGAAGACAGGCTGACCCATGCCGTGCAGTTGATGCTGCTTTACGGGATCAATCGAATTGCCGTGGTCAAAAATGGATCTCCGGTGGGCATTGTTCGTCTGGAAGATGCCCTGGAAAAACTGGGACTGAAAAAATATGTCTAATCGGAGGAAAATTTGAAACCTTCCGCATTCAGTCCCGCCTCTTTGATGAGACGGTGAAGATACTGGCGCTGGATTCCCGCCTTTTCAGCAGCCCGGCTGATATTGCCGTTGCTGTGTCTGAGTGCATGATTGATGTATTTTTTATAAAAAAAGCCCATTGCCGCATCTTTGGCTTCCCTGAACGGCATTTCCAGGATATCTTCTGACATTTCGTTGAAAGGGGGGGCGGCGGATGCCCCGGGATCCGGAAAAATATCTTCCGGTTCAAGGGCTTGGGTACAGCAGAAAATAACCCCCCGTTCAATCATGTTTTCCAGTTCCCGGACATTGCCGGGAAACGGATACGCCTCCAGGTGTTTCAGGGCGGATTCGGATACCCGGGTGATATTTTTGTGATACAACAGGGCATATTTTTTCATGAAATGCCGGGCCAGCAGGGGGATGTCCTCCGGTCTCTCCCGCAAGGGGGGGATGTGGATTTCGACGACGTTGAGGCGATAGAAGAGATCCTCCCGGAACCGCCCCAGTTGCGTCTCGGCGCGCAGATCCCGGGCGGTGGCGGCGACCACGCGGACATGGACTTTCGAGAGCTTCGTCGCGCCGACGGGCCGCACCTCCCCTTCCTGAAGCACACGCAGCAGTTTCGGCTGCAGGTCGAGGGGCAACTCGCCGATTTCGTCCAGGAAAAGGATGCCGCCGTCGGCGGCGGCGAAAAGCCCTTCCCGGGCGCGATCAGCGCCGGTGAAGGCGCCCTTGGCGTGGCCGAAAAGCTCACTCTCGATGAGGCCGGAGGAAATGGCCCCGCAGTTGACGGTGACGAAGGGGCGGTCCCGCCAGCGCCCCGCCCGATGCAGAGCCCGCGCCGTCACTTCCTTGCCGGTGCCGGTCTCGCCGGTCACCAGCACCGGGAAGGAGGCATCGGCCACCTGCCCGACAAGTTCGCGGACCTTTTTGGCCGCCGCGCTGTCACCGATGAATCCCGCCTCCTCCCGCTCCCCGAGCTTGCGCTTGAGGAGCAGGTTTTCCCTCTGCAGGCCAATACGTTCCTCCGCTTTGCGAAGGCACAGAAGCACCTCGTCGGTCTTGAAGGGCTTGGAAACGTAGTCGTAAGCCCCCTCCTTGAGGCACTCGATGGCGGTGTCGACGGTGCCGTAGGC